>JAKLHG010000109.1 GCA_022710255.1 Candidatus Hydrogenedentota bacterium | reverse complement strand
GGGAAGTGGAACTGGAAGATTGTTACCGGTATCCAGATGGTCCTCCCTGGGATACAGCAACGGAGTGTATGGATTGGCTGGCCCTTAGCGTGAAAGAAAAGGTGGGAATCCTTGTTGATCACATCCTTAGTGTTCGACCGGATATCCGTGTAGTGATTCTCAGTTATGATTACGGCGCCCGAGAGCCAGAGGGATCGTATACGGTTGAGGAAATGCATTTGTCCTTTGTCGCTGTGCAGGAGCGCATGCGTGAACTTGCCCTCGAACGGGACCGGGTCGAATTTGTCATGAACTTCGGCCTGATGCAACATATGTTTGGCGTTCCCATGGGCGATTATCCCGAAGATGGGTACCCGTCGGAAGATATACCCCCAGGTGTGGCCCCGTATCCCTGCAATGATCCTGCGGCCCCGGAATGCACCTTCTGGCCGGGCGGATATCCCCAGTACCTGTCTCCCATGGCGTCTTACATTGACCAGGATATTCACCTCACGGCCGAAGGGTATGCCCATGTGGCGCGACGTGCCATTGGCCTGCATATTGAGGAATGGCTGAATTATCCCAAGGCACTGGAAATCCTTCCGTTGAGCAACAAGGCCACCTACCAGTTTCAGGTAACCTTTACCCACCCGGTCACCGGGGTGGATGTAAGCGATTTCGAGGTCTATATCAATACTAAGGCCGGCCTGAAGGCGATGGACGTGGTTAATGTGGAACCGGCGTCCGGACCGGCGGACGTGTATATGGTCACTGTGGACATGGGCAGTTCCTTGGAAGCGGCCCAGATCAAGGTGCTCGATGATGACTCCATCCTCCGCGCGGATACCGGCGTCGCCCTCGGCGGTCCGGGCGCGGGTAACGGCCTCTTCGTGTACAACGGCACCTATGAGTTCCAGGACATCCCGCAAGCCACGGATGAAGATTTCGCGGGTTCTATGCAGTTCCTGTACATGGCATCGCAAGCCTATGAGCACTTGCTCAGCGAATACGGCTTCAGTTTCAATCCGGACCATTTCGATGCCAACGGCAATTTTACACAGGATGGAAGCATTGATGATCCCTATATTATCCCCGGAAACGGGATGCTGGACTTGTATGAATTCATGGTGATAGATGCCATCCTTAAACGCCCCGACCTTGATTTGAGTGCCACGGGCGGCCTGACCTACCAGGATGTGCGTACCGCCTGGGACCTCAATATTGCCAGCGTCCAGACGGCCCTGGGTGGTGTGGGCGGCCTGGCGGACATTATTCTGCCGGGTATTGACACCGTCCTGGCCGGATTTTATACCTTAGGTGACAACTACTCCACCTTCCTGGTATCCACCCTGGTAATGCTTCTGGACACCATTGAAGAATTTCCGACCAATACAGATCCCACTGCGTTGACGCCCTTTGACATCTCCAATACAACCCAGTTTTTGAGCCGGTTCCTTGCCTTTTTCGGCGATGCCGACGGCGATACGTGGAGGAACTTCCAGGAATACGCCTACTTCGCCCCGGATGGGATGGCGGCTTATGTTAACGCGACTCTTGATCCGAATCTGACCCCCAAGACGGGAGAGGGAAATTATCGGGCCGGCGACTTCGTGCGCATACCGCTTCTGGACCGCGCTTGGTACAAATCCACATTCCAATGGTTCCGTGACGGGCAGCCTATCATGAACGACAAAGACGGTCATGTCTCAGGGGCTGACACTCCCGCCTTGGATATCCTTGCCGCACAGCCAGGCGACTCTGGCGACTACACCTGTGTTTATCAGGGGCCGACGAAGGTCGGTGGTGTTTATCCAGAGAAGACCTATGGTCCCATAAAAATATCCGTCCGAGAGGTCGGCGTCATGCCCGCAGGCGGTTTCGCGGCACTCTCCATTCTCGCTGTGACCATGGGCCTGGGGTCTGCCTGGATGATTCGGCGCAAACGATAGATATTTAAGTCGGCGGGAATCGGTTTATAAAGGACCTTTTCTGCCCCCTCCATAGACAAGCCGCTGCCCGTCCCTTCGGGGATGGGCAGTGCTTGTCTTGGGTATCGTTTTCACCAAAAATTTCCTTAAACAGGTTGCGAATAAAGCATGAACACGGGTAGTTTAGGGGAGGGTCCTTTCCCACTTGCCGCTGAAAATAAAGCCCAGCCTGTCGCGCTTTTCAGGACAGCCGCTGTTCCCGATTATTTGCAGATTTAAAATCAATATTCCCATTGACAAAAAGTAATTTTTAGTATATCCTGTATAAAGGCGCGTATACCAAAGTGTAAATGTGTGAAGAGCCATGGTGTAGCCGAGCAGATAGTACGCGCAGTCGGCGTGCCGTAACAGGACAGGAGCCGGGGGTTATGTCAGAAGAGAAAGAAACTCTGATAACCGGTAAAGTCAAGTGGTTTAATGATCAAAAAGGCTTCGGATTTATTGCCCGCGAAAATGAACCGGACGTTTTTGTCCATCATTCAGCCATTAATATGGAAGGCTTTCGCACCCTGCAGGAAGGCGAGGAAGTCACCTACGAATTGATTGTCAGTGACAAGGGCGCCAGTGCGGCCAACGTTAAACGGGCCGCCTCAACTACCTAGTCCACCTCCATTTTTTTTTCAGTCCCCTCATAGTACGCTCTCAAACGCGAAACAGGCTTCTTGTCAAAGCGTGCGGGGCAGTGCGGTACCGTTTCTGACCATGGTGAAAGACGGGGGGGGTGCCTGGCCTGCGGCGGGCGAAAGCGGGGACATCGGCTCCGTGTTTCTGCGGGGGGCAGGCACATCAGGGCCGGAAGGCGTGGGGGAGATTGCAGGGCTACGGACGGAAAGAAGGCCCGGATAACCGTTGTGATATTGCCTCTCTCGGTTCCTATGACAGGCAAGGTTCCTGTAAAAATAGCGGGCAAGGGTTGTATACTTACACCCATGAGAAGGGTTGCCGCGTATTTTTATTCACATCCTGAAAAGGTGCATTTTTCTGCCGTGTTCCCAGGGAAGGCGGTGCTTTGTGCCGTGCTGTTTTCCACGTTCCTGTTGCCGGCGGCCGGTGAAGAGCGCGAACTCGCATTACCTTTACTCGCCGCGCCTATCAATGCGACCTGGGCCGCCAATCATGGGGAGGACTGGTACGAGAAAGGATTCCGGGGATTTCTGTTTGAAGGACTGCTCGATGACCTGCGTTTGTTTCCCACGGAACAGGAGCGGGTTAAGCGGTTCAGATTACTTCATGCGGACAGTTCCGCCGGGCAGGAAGATAACACCGCAGTAATCGTCAGTGACGCTGACGCAGCGGCGCCCGATGTGACGGGTGTGGTGGTCCCGGGGCATTGGAATGAATTGATGGATGAAATTTCCGGGGCGAACAACCGTCTTTGTGCCGTTGGTGTGGACCGTAATTTTCTGCACATCCATCTTGCTCCGGATGAGGCGTGGTTTTGCGACCCCCTTTTGTTGGAAATCGCGGAACAGCGATTCCGGTTGGCCGGGCAACTGTGTCGCACCGCAAAACTGCGTGGGATTGCCCTGAACACGCAGTCTGACAGTTTCATCTATGATTACCGATGGGACGGTTATGGCAGCGACCTCACACCGGAGACTCTTGCCGAAGGCACCTATCAATTTGGTGTGCGCGTGTTCCGCGCATTTATCCGGGCGTATCCGGAAGGTGAAATCATCGTGATTGCCCAGGATACCGAAACCTGTGGACCGCTCTGGTTCGACCTGGTCGAAGGCATCTTTGACGCACCGGGCGCAGCGGAGGACCTGCCGGTCCGCCTGGCCGTCCTAGAACCGCCGGATATTGGCAACCGCAGCTTTTTCAAAAACTATCCAGAACATGTAGCGCGCCTGCTCAACGCCAGGCGTTCCCGGAACCTTCGTGTTCCCCGGCGTGATACCGGGGTTATTTTTGCTCTCGAACCCGTCCACTACGAGAAAGATATTCCCACGGCCAGGTATCCCTTGAAAGACTACCGTCCGGCACTATATGCCGCCGCCCTGTACGGCGACACTTACATGCTTCTCTGGGCGCCGAAAGGGGGCTGGTGGCAAATTCCTCCGGATATGGCGGAGCAATACCGGCATTTGAAACAGGGAGGTGTTGCGGGGGTGCGATTTGCGCCGCCCGTTCCCCGCACCTTAGACGCCTACGCGCCTTTTCTTTATAGAGATATGGGGGGGCGCGTCGGCAGCCTGGAAGTGTTGGGCCAGGAAGTGGAGGTCATGAAAAATGGCCGGGGTGCGGCCTTGTTATTCTGGGAAGACACCGCGGACGTATTGCACCTGTCCGCCCGTACCGGTATCGTTACTGCGGTCAACCTGATGGCGGAAGAGCGGCTTTATTTCACGCCGAAGGAGGACCGCGTACTCATTCCACCTTTATACGGACCGGTATTGGTGGAGGGAATACCCCTCAAGGAATATGCCCTGCCCGCATCGGTGGGCATGACCATGAATTCCCCCATTGTCGCGGGCATTACCCAGAGCCCGGTTGAAATCAGCATTGATAATTCTTTGACGGTTCCTCTTCGTGGAACGCTCGCCTTGTTGGCGGACTCCGCCTATGCCCTGGGCGCGGCGTCCTTTCCCATCGATCTCCCGCCGGGGCAATCGGCGTCTTATACGCGCATGCTTCGTGGAATATCCAGTCTGGGAATGCGCCCGGAATTCGCAATCAGTCTGGCCATCACACGGGAAAGCCCGATTACCCGTAAAATTGTGTTCCCTGTCGCTCCGGAAGAAAGATTCTCCTTTTTCTGCGACGGTATGGCCCCGGGTGCGTTGGTTGCCGACCCCTTTCCGGACGGCGGGCAAATGCCGCTCCTCCTGAGCTGCGATGTTCGGGGCCGGCTCACCTGTTATGATACCGGGGCTTGCGCTGTTCGCTGGAGTCGGCGTGTATCGGGCAGCTGCACTTCGCCACCCCTGTTACTGAAGGATTCACAGGGGGATGTCCGGGCGGGTATTTCCACCATGCAGGGACGCCTGACCCTGTTCAATCTGGCCGGTGAAGAAAAATTGCTCCTGATGAATAGGGCAAAACATGGGGTCGCACCGGTGGCGCTGACTACGGAAGAGAATACGGGCGACTTGCTTGTCATGGCCGATGACAAGGACATCTCGTTGTATGACTCCCGGGGAGCCTTGACGCACCGGATACCAGCGCCGGGTCGTGCCCACTACCTGTTGGCCGATCCCGTTCAACCGGGCCTGTTCTTCCTGGCCGCTTCCGGCGGGGGCGATACTCCGGACGCCAAGGCTGAGGAACCGGACGGAGGCGGGCACCCGCGTCTGTTGATATGTTTCAACGATCGGGGCCATAAAGTCTGGGATGCCTCCTTTGCCGCCGGCCTGTCCTGCAGTCCCGTGATTATCGGCAATGTCGCGGGCGTCGGGCCCGGGGTCTGCATTGGCGATTCCGAGGGCGGTATCGTGTGTCTCAATGCGCGGGACGGAACCGTATTGGAATCTTATCCCGGAAAGAAAAGATCGGGGGCAGTCCTGAAAATGGCCGGCGTCCCGTCGGTGCCGGGGGGCGGCGCCTGGGTTTTCTACCTGGCCAACAAGGCCATCCATGCACGGCCGCTCGCGGCGGCATCCAGCGGGGAAAAACAACGCGAACCTTGGGATATGCGCGTGGACCGGCCATCCGTACTCGCCCCTCTTCCCGGCGGTGACGGCTTGGTCGTCGGTACGGCCGACGGCAGTCTGTATGCGCTGGACACCTCCGGCGCGCTGCTTTGGGAGGACCATAACGGCCTGGGCGCCGTGACTGGGATTACCCTCTTTAATTCCACAATCGCCCAGGGAAGCTATATGTGCGCGGTGTGCAGCGTCGGCCATGAGGTCCGGGGGCTCCATATCCGTCCTGAACTGTTGCCCAAAGTGCCCCTCCACCTGAACAGTTTAAATGCTCCCTAAGATTTGCCTCGGACGGTGGCGGACTGATACAGTGATGGAAACATCCAACCCCTTGGTCCCCAAAGTAAAGGTTAACAGCCATGCAAAAAAAACATGTACGAAAAACCGCTTTTGTTTGTGTCGCCTTCATGGCCTTTTTCACCGGTCTGTATGCGACTTCCTTTCTTCCCTGCGCCCGGGCGCAACGTTCCCTGGTGGAGTTGTATCCGGAAACTCCGGACCCCTTCGTGGGGAACTGGCAGGGACGCTGGTCCGGCGATGTGGACGTGGACCCGGATGTTGCGGCCCAGGTCGTGGCGCAGGGGCGCGGTAAGTACCTCGTCAGGCTGACCTCAAAACTCTTTATGCGTAGTACCCTGTGGGAACTCGCGGAAGCGGAAGCCAAAGACGGCGTCCTCCAATTTAAAGGAGAGGAGTACAAGGGGGAAATTCGAGACGGTAAGTTTACCGGAGGACGGAATTCCGGGTCGAGTACTTTTTCAATGAGCCGTATACTTTTTGCGCCGCCCGCCCTGGGTGCAGCGCCCCCTGCCAATGCGGAGGTGCTTTTCAATGGCGCCAATTTTGACGCATGGGAAGGCGTGGAAGGCTGGGTGCCGGTGGACGATAACGCCATGATGGTCACCCCGGACGCGTCTGATTTGGTTTCCAAAAAAAAGTATTCGGACGTCCAACTGCATGTGGAATTCCGCCTGCCCTTCATGCCCAAAGAACGCGGACAGTCCCGGGGCAACAGTGGGGTCTTTGTCCAGGAGGTGTACGAAGTGCAGGTTTTGGACAGTTTTGGGCTTGAAGGGTATTATGACGATTGCGGCGCCCTGTACAAGGTGTCCCCGCCCCGGGTCAATGCCTGCCTGCCGCCGACGGAATGGCAAACCTATGACATCACGTACCATGCCGCCCGTTTCAATGAAGATGGAACCGTAAAGTCCTATCCGCGCATGACGGTGCTGCACAACGGCTTCGTCATCCAGCAGGACCAGGAAATACCCCAAATCACGGCATGGAAGGAAGTGGAACGCCTGCAACCGCCTCCAGCGCAACCCGGCTCCATCAAATTACAGTCCCACCGCAACCATTATGTGCAATTCCGAAACGTATGGGTTGTTGATTTGGGAACGGGAGTGTAGCCAACGATAACGGCGGACCTCTCGCGGGCTCAACTACCCAAAGCGTTCCGCAGGCGTTTTTCGAATCCAGTCAGCGCAAAGTTTCCAAATGCGGTTGCCTCTTCCGATGGATAGGTGGAGCTGGAGCCTTCGAGCCGAAAACCGAAACGGTTGTTCAGGTAGGCGTCGGTGGCGTCGGTGGTTTTCCACATCAGTTCGGCGGCTGCGTCAGCGTCTTGTGTGTTCCCGCAGGCGATTTCCATGTTCAGAGAAAGCCGGTCGTCCGCTATCAAATCCGCCGTTAAGCGGACGGACTTGACCGCTACCCAGAGCCGCTTCATTTCTTCCTCGAGGTCCGGAGCATTCAGCACATCCACCAGTCCGGCCAGGGCGCCCTGCAGTTCCATCAGCGCGCCGTTCTGGTTGTTGACGGCAATTTCTACAAAATGCCTGCCTGTTACCGGTGGCGCATCGAAGGGAACATAATTGGGAAAACTCGAGGACACGGCGTCGCGCGTACCGACGGGTATGGGTAGGGTTCCGGAGGCCGTTAATTGCCCCGTATCCCGCCGCATCATGCGCGCATGTTCCCAGCGGATGGGACGCAGTGCGCGAAAGAAATCACTGTCATCCACCAGCCCGGCAAAGGACTCCGAAGCCGGATTTTCCTGTACATATAAAAGCACACCGAGGAAATCCGGCGAACGCTGGTCCAGCAACAGGGTAAACTCAAAAGGCATCTTGTGTATCCACTCCGTCCGGAAGGAAAACTGCTGCAGCGAAGTGAACTTCGGAACGCCTTTCACAAAGCGGGTCGCCACCGGCGCCAACGATGTTACATAAGACTGTACCCGAGGGGGCTTAATCACCACGCGGACGGCCGTATCCTGCGCCAGGAACGATTGGTGTGAAATACCCTGTTTCGGCCGGATATAGAAATAATAGTAGGCCCCGGACGCGATGATGATCGCCAGAGGAACCGCGACCATCAAAACCTGAAGCCGCGTTTTATCAAGGACAATTCGCATATCCGGCACCATCTCCCATTTATTGCAAGTCACGCCCTTATAAAAGCGGGGTCCCGGGGGGCGCCGGCCTACTTGGCGGGCTTCAGTACCCGGTCCATCTCCAGAATCATGCGCGCGATATCATCGCGCTTCTTCAGCAGTTTTTCAGGTTCCCGTGAAAAAGTCACCAGGCTGGGCACGATGTCCTGCAGATTATAGACATCCCCCGCCTGTTGCAGCAGCGCGTCGTGGCCGGTGGTGGAGCGCAATGCACGGACCCGTTCCATGAACAGGGCCATGTAATCATAATCCTCGATTCCGTCGCGGATGGTTTCCCAACGGATGGAATTGATCGGTCCGGCTAAATCGGGATAGACAAGTACGCCGTCGCCGTTTACAGGGGTAATGTCCAGAAGGTCCTGCATCGGGTCACCGCCTGCGGGCCAGAAATTTACGCTCCAGTACTGCATGCCGCGCATGCCGAGCGCCCAGGCCTGCCAGAAAAGAATACGATGCTCGATGGCGGAAAAGTCCACAAAGAAATTGCCATATGGGCGCGGCGGGATATGGTTTACATACCACCAGACCTGACCGCCCGACGAGGTGCGGTTAAGGATGGTTTTATTATGGGTCGTGTCGAGCACCTGCGCGTGAAGGGACCAGATATCGAGCACCGGCGGGATGAACGGACGCAGGCCCATGGTGCTGACGCTTATAGGAATATCCGGTGCGTGGTCCTTCCAAAGCTGCATTCTTTCGAGCAGGCGGTCCCAGGCCGGTTCTTCCGGTTCATACGCCAGTTGTGTGAAGGCCTGGCCGGAAAGGTTGTTCTCCTTTACAAAGGTGTTGGCCATGGCCAACTGGGCCGGCACGTCGGCCAGGGATGCCGGCACATAGAATGTGGAAACGCCCGCGCCGCGCAGTGCGTCGAGCTGCTCTTTGAATTGCGCGAGCGAGGCGGCGTAATTTGCGGTCTCCCGGGGCAGCTGGCACAACTCGCGCAGCGTAACGCGATGGCTTAGCGCGTTATCCAGATAACGGCGCGCCAACATGTCTGGATTCATGCCGAATGCTTCCGCATACCGCGACAAGGATTCCATGGAAAAGCCGAAATCCGTTTTAAGCGACGGGGTCACGGGCAGCCGGAAGTCGTACACTTCAACCTCCAGTCCCAACTCCCAGGGTCCGGCATTCGACGCCGTGACCAGCAATGTGCCACGATACACACCCCCGGGAAGTTCCGGGCGCGCGAATACGGTAACCCACAGCGGCGAGACCTTGCCCGCTTCGGCCATGAACGGGGTGGCCGACGGCAGCGCGTCGGGCCACCAGCCAGTCGGTCCTTCATAGTGACTGGGGATGGGGATGTGATGATACTTCACAAGGCTGACTTCAATATCGCCCTCTTTGATTTGTGCGCCGCTCGCGGCATCCACCAGCGCTGTCGGAGCCAGCCGCACGTCTCCCAGGTGCAGGTCGGCAGGGGGACGTAGGCAGACCTGAAAGGACTCTCGCTCGTGTCGGGCAAGGCTGATCTTCATCACTGGATTCACCGGACCCTCCGCCTCCACAGTATCCTCACGAAACACCTTCTCCAGTGCCGGAGCGAACCAAATCTGCGTCGCGCCGGACACGGCCAACGGCCGTTTCAGCTTTCGCGGCCCCCGGTCCAGCAGGTAGGGGGCATCGGTCCAGGCTTCCATCGACTGCGTTTTCGGCGTACCTACCAGGAACTGGGTATCGATGCCGCCGTGGGGGGATCCGGTATCTTCCCCCAGCGCG
>JAKLHG010000108.1 GCA_022710255.1 Candidatus Hydrogenedentota bacterium | reverse complement strand
GGGCACGTGCAGTTTGTGCGGCGTGGCCGTGTACACCAGGTCCAGATCCTCTTCCGCGCACAGGCGTTCATAATCGCGTTCACCCTGAGAATAGCCCGTGGGCCGGGGATGTCCCGCCGCTTCCACCGTGTCCTGGGCTCGGGTCACTTTTTCCTCCACAATATCACAGACCGCCTTGATTTCCACCCCCTCCAGTTTCAAAAGATTGTTCAGGTGGTTGCTTCCCATGTTACCCACGCCGACAAAGCCTATGCGCACCCGTTCCATAGGCGGTGCGAAAAAAAACGGGGGCACTTCCTGTGTCGCGGCATCTTCCGCGGACGCCCTTCCCATTACCGACAGGCCGGCGCCCGCCGCCAGTCCAAGCCGTACAAAATCCCGCCGGTTTAACGGTGCGGACGCGTCGCAAGCGTTGGGCTCCATTGAAATCATAACCCGGTCTCCTTGTCTTCTTCTGTTGGTTCCGTTGCATGAACCGTCCTTATTTTTGTGGAAGTCCGAAAAATGGGTGTTGATGCGGACGGTCATGAGATTTAAAGGGCGGCTTGCCCGTTTTCACAGGTCAAGCCGCCCGTAACCTTCTGGTAAAGCACTCAGGGCGCCTGCGGATAGGTGTCCGGCGTTATCCACACGCGGGTCGTGAAAATATGGTCGATACCGGAAAGGGGGCCCTTCATGCGTAACTGCATATATCCCGCGTTCCATCCGGATGACGGCTCGCCGATGGTGGCACTGTAAGAACCGTCCAAGGATACGGGGACAGACCTGCCCACCCATTTGTCACCCAGTGTTTGCATGCGAAAATCGCGGGACTGTGCCGCATTGGCATACCAGAAGTGCACCGACAGCGGTGTCTCACTGGTGGTAACCGTAATCGTCGTTGTCTCCTCATTGTACGCGGCGGTGAATGTGGGCAGTCTGGAATTGTTGGTCTGGGCGATGTAAAAAGCGCCGATGGCTTCCATCGTATCGTCCCCGAGGTCCGCCACTTCCAACACACTGAAGTCCACGTTGGAGGCAAAATGCAGGTAGTTCACGCCGCTCAGATCATCGACAAAGAATCTGCTCGTATCGGGGGGAAGATACCGGTCGCCTGTGGAATTTACCAGCAGCTTCGGTATCGTGAGCAGGGTTTTGTATTGATACGGGTCAATGATCTTTAACAACGATTCCCCGGCCGGCATATCGAGCCGGTCGAAAATGTCATAGTTGACGTAATCCCGCCAAGCCGATGAATAGCCTTCGTAGACGAATTTCTCGGAAGAATTCGGCGGATAGCCCGCGTAGACATTGGCGTGATGCTTCATCTGCGCGTCCAGGTTCAGGATATCAGCCGCCACCGGTATTATTGCGGACACCCGGCTGTCCACCGCCCCGGCAAGCCATGCGGTCCACCCTTGTTTTGCGACACCGGAAACTACAAAGTCCTCTATATCCTGCACGCGGCCGGGCTTGTCCGCCATGAAGTCCTGCACCGTATCCATCGCCCGAACCGCGGCACGAGTCATAGGCAGCAAGACCGGCCAGGAGGCATCACGATTACCCTCGTTATAACCGCTGATATACTTGTCGAAACTGTATGCCAGGAGTTTGTCGTCAGAAAGGGGCAGCGTCGCGTCCAGAAAGTTGAGCGGCTGATTGGGTACGTTCGTCAGCAGGGAAACCACCGACCGGCTGCTTATCGCCAGCGCGCCAAGCATGCCCAGCAACGAATTTTCTTCATTGACGGCAAGCAGCTCCATAATGTCGGTATCGCCCGTGATATAGAGCATGCCGGTGTTTCTATTGACGTTGAAGGGTTCCAGAACCAGCAGGGAATGCTGCCACAAGGTTTCTTCGACTTCCTGAGCGCCGCGCCATACACCGGAATCCATCCGGATCAGGTATATTTTCGCTCCTCCTCCCGGCGTGTTGTAGTTGAAGGCCTGTTCCACTTCGTAGGCGTATTGGGGATCATAAGTGGATACAAACCGCGCCAGCACGCCTTCATCCCCGACAGGCAGCTCGGAATAGGTCTTAATATCCAAAGTAAGACTCGCCGCGTCCTCATATTGCAGGTTCGCGACAAACAGAAAGACCCGGTTGCTCGCGTTCATATCCACGCCCCCGAGCCCGATAATGTGTATGGTATCCGTGCGTCCGTCTTCATCCGTGTCCATCAGGCTGTAATTGCGCGTTTCACCCGGCATGTCCGAAAATTCCACGCCGGCCTGCCCTTCACGGTACACAGCCACTTTGGGTATATAGCCATAATCCAGCACCGACGTGTCGAGAAAGATATCAATGCTGGTCGTCATGGGATTCAAATCCAGAATCACCGTGCGGGCGGCCATGGGTTCAATATCGGCAAGAGCATCCGTGTTTGCCGCCGACAGAATTTTTTCAGAAGCGGCTTCTTTAAACGCTTCTTCAACAATAAATTCTTCCTCAAACCTGTCCCTGTTGAAAGTAAAGGGCGGGCGGTTGGTGTCGCTGGGCCTCAAAACGGCATTCCAACCATTCAGGTACGCATAATCTTTCAGGAAAACCCAGTACAGATCCGCCAGCGATGTGAACGCACTTCCCGCATCCGAACGGATAGCCCGGTCAAGCGCCTTGTAGACCGCGACCCGCGCTTCCGCGTAATTGATGGGCCGGGTATACAACGCCCCCACTTCCCGAAGAGCGGCGTTCATTCCCGCCAGACAACGGGTTACCATCGCCAGCGGGTCATCCACATAATCCGTGCCTTCTAGCCACGCCAGTAGCTCATGCCCGGCATAACTGTAGCCCGGAACGTGCCGGCTGTACGGGAATAGTGCCGGCAATGAAAGTTTACCATACTCGTTGGCGCCAAAGCCGCGTCCCGGATAATCCAGAGAGCGCCGTCCGAAATAAAGCGCGGTGCCATCCAGCAGGCTCTGAAGGAAGGAAATCGGTTTAACGCCGCCCAAAGCAGTCTGGTCTGCGGGGATGGGCAGGCCAAGCGCCGTATTGCCTGTGGTGGTAAGGGAGGGGATACCGTACCCGGGATATACGGACTCGATAAGGGCTTCATTGAAAGCGGACTGGGGATAAAAGCGCTCCATGAAATCCAAATCGTTTTTATTGGCGGTCACGCGGCGCACGTTGCGAATCGTTATCGCCGCCAACTGCACGGGATCCAGAACCAAATGGCCGAAGAACGTGTCGTAATAAGGCACGTCTGTCGCGCGTTCAAAATCGTAATCATACTTCGGATGCATGTTGAACAGGGTCAACGTGAACGCACCGTCCCGACCGACCAGCGTGGGAACGGGCATGCCAAAGCCGGCAAGCGTCACTTGCGCCTCACTCATGTAGCCAGTGAACTTCCGCATGGATTGCTCCACATCAAGAGCGGAAAATGAGCGGCGCCGGAAGGAGTCTTCACTGTCCATGGACCCGCGGTACAAGGCTGTAAGGGCCTGTTCCGCTTCATTGCCGGCATACACAATAAAGTCGTTGGTCCAGTTCGGGGCGACTGTGTCCTTCATGTCGCCCTTCACCGTCACACGGGTCACTTTTAATTCCGCGCTGCGCACCACCACATAATCGGCCCGTTGCGGCAGACGTAGGATCGAAGCGGTAAATTTCTGATTGGCAACGGTTCCGGGAACCGGCAGAACACGCTTGTCATCAAGCCGCACAAACAACTGCGCATGATTGAGGGGGATGCCGGAATTCGGAAGCGGGTTCGAAAGTTCAAGCGAAATGGTGGCGGCCTCAGGGACGCCGTTATCGTCATAAACAAACAAATCCGGGGAGGCCTGATTATGCAGGATGGTAAAAACGGGAGAAATGGCCTCGGCAACACCGTAGGTTCCCAGGGCGATTGGAGCCGCTCCTTTTTGAACACTGAAGGCAATATCGTTGTCCAGATATTCAGACAATTGGATTTCCACCCCGCCGGAACGGAACAGGCCGGTATCATCCGGTTCCCCGAAGGTATT
Source organism: Candidatus Hydrogenedentota bacterium (assembly GCA_022710255.1). Classification (GTDB taxonomy): domain Bacteria; phylum Hydrogenedentota; class Hydrogenedentia; order Hydrogenedentales; family CAITNO01; genus JAAYBJ01. The sequence continues at coordinate 5,841 of JAKLHG010000108.1, read as the reverse complement.
GGAATCCTGAACGACAATGGCCCCTTCTTTTACAACACTGAAGTTACCTTCCCCCGTGGTTATGCACAGCGTGACATCATAGGTTCCCGGCACCCGGTAGGTATGCTGAGGCGTTGGTGAATTACCGACACCGCCATCACCAAAATCCCAGGACCAGGATTCTATCACGCTGTCTCCCGGAATGGAGGCATCCGCAAAAAGTACCTGCAGGGGCGCTGTTCCCTGGCTCGGACTGAAGGTAAATTGCGGCACAGGAGAGACAACGGTTCTTTCCGGACATCCCGCCAGTAACAGGGTAAGTGTAGTAAGTACAACGGCGTACTTAACCAAATGCGCCTTGGGCATAGTTATAAACCTTTCTCCATCGCCAAACATCCGACCCACTGTCTAAATCCATCGCGGATGAAACGGTCTTCACACATTAAGTTAAAACGTACTTATTTTGCGATATTTTTACCGAAAAGTCAAGTATTTATCTCTTTCGTAAAAAACAATTACCCCGCTTGCTTATTAAATAGTACCCTGACAGTATCTGTTTTCAGGCTTAAACCTAGTGTTATCCTACATTATGCCGAGGCCGGGCCGCAACCAGACCGTTATGAATCACGCTGCCCATGGGCCGTGCACAGCGTTTGATACAAGCGCATGGAACAGAAATTGGGGCCGCACATGGAGCAGAAGCCTTCCGGCGCCTGATCAGATCCGGGCACCGCTTCATTACGTAAACGCAAGGCCTTGTCCGGATCGAGTGACAGAGCAATCTGGTCGGACCAGCGAAATTCGTAGCGCGCCTTGCTCAAGGCATCATCCCTGATTCGTGCTCCGGGCAGGCCCTTGGCCAGGTCCGCAACGTGGGCGGCCAGTTTATGGGCGACCACGCCCGTACGCACGTCTTCCTTATCGGGCAGGCCTAAGTGCTCTTTCGGGGTTACATAACAAAGCATGGCGGCTCCATTCCACCCTATCAGGGCCGCACCCAGGGCGGAAGTGATGTGGTCATAACCGGCGGCAATGTCCGTCGGCAGCGGTCCCAGCGTATAAAAGGGGGCGTCACAGCACCAGTCGGCCTGTTTGTCCATATTTTCCCTTATCAGGTTCAGGGGCACATGGCCGGGCCCCTCATTCATCACCTGCACAAAATGCCCCCATGCCCGCCGGGTAAGTTCCCCCTGGGTCTTCAATTCGGCGAATTGGGCCGCATCATTCGCATCATGCACAGACCCGGGACGCAACCCGTCACCGATAGAAACCCCCACATCATAGGCGGCGAGTATGTCACATATTTCATCCCAATGGGTATACAGGAAATTTTCCTTTCGGTGGGCAATACACCAGGCCGCCATGATGGCGCCTCCCCGGCTGACGATACCCGTCAGCCTGCCAGTGACCAGGGGAAAATGATCCTTGAGCGCCGCGGCATGCAAGGTGAAATAATCTACGCCCTGTTCCGCCTGCTCGATAAGGGTGTCGCGCACCAGGTCCCAAGTCAGGTCGACGGCATTCCCCCCGGCTTTTTCAAGGGCCTGGTACAAGGGAACGGAACCGATAGGCACCGGGGAATTCCGGATAATCCATTCTCGGGTGTCGTGAATATCCGCGCCGGTACTGAGATCCATGACCGTGTCAGCCCCCCAGCGCACGGCCCAGACCATTTTCTCCACTTCCTCGGCAATACTGCCCCGCAACGCCGAATTGCCTATATTGGCGTTTATTTTGACGGCAAAGTTGCGCCCGATAATCATGGGTTCCGCTTCGGGGTGGTTGATATTCGCCGGGATTATGGCGCGCCCTTCGTTGATTTCGCGGCACACCATTTCCGGCGTAATTATTTCCCGGGAAAGGAGTTCAGGGGCGCCCGGACGGCGGGAACCTTCCGAAATCGACTCCGCGCACGCCCGTTCCCGTATTGAGACATATTCCATTTCTTCGGTAATAATACCTTGCCGGGCGTAGTACAATTGCGTCAGATGCCTGCCGGACCGGCATCGCAATACCGCCCGGGCCGCTGGAAATGCGGTGGAACCGGCAACCTGGGGTACTCTTGCCGGCGCAACATCATCCCGCCGTTCGATCCAGGGGGCGCGCAGAGCCGGTAATCCCCGGTCCAGACAGACCTCCACCTCCGGGTCGGTATAAGGCCCTGAGGTGTCGTAGACGAGTACGGGGGGATTTTCGGCAAGGACAGTACCCTTGGCATCCACCGTGGGATGCTGCCGCACTTCACGCAAGGCTACGCGCAGATCCGCTTTCGAACCTGTCACATAAATTTTTCGGGATTGGAGGAAAGGTTCGCGGAGGGGGGCAAACGGAGGCCCCGAATCCGGAGTGCTTTGGCCGCCTGATGATTCTGGCATGTGTTATTCCTCTGGCGCTCCCTGCATGGAGGGCCGGTGCAATCATTTCACTACAGATTATATAGTGCCGAATACTTGGATTCCAGATATTCCAGAAAAGCATCGGGAGCGGGTTCCTTGCCGGTCACGTCCCGCAGAATTTCAACGGCGGTTTTACGACGCCCGACACGGTGCACATGTTCCCGCAGCCAGCAAAGACACGGACCGAAAACCCCTTGATTGACTTGATCCCACAAGTCGGGAATGGCCGCCTCCATTGTGGCAAGCAACTGGGCAGAATAGAGATTACCAAGGGCATACGTTGGAAAATACCCGAATGAGCCATGAGACCAGTGTATATCCTGCAGGCAGCCCAATGCGTCATCGGGGACTTCCAAGCCAAGATATTGCTTCACTTTTTCATTCCACGCGCCGGGCACGTCCGCCGCTTCCAACCAGCCTTCAATCAGGGCTGTCTCCAATTCAAAACGCAGGATGACATGCAGGTTATAGGTGCATTCATCGGCTTCCACCCGGATCAGCGAGGTTCTGACCCGGTTGGCCTCCCGGAACAGATCCTCCGCCCCGACCCGGTCCAATTGTCCCGGATACTGTTTTCTAAGGTAGGGCAGGTAATGGTTCCAGAATGGCAGGCTTCTGCCGATCATATTTTCCCAGAGGCGGGACTGGGATTCATGCATTCCCAGGGATGGCGCCGAGGCCAACACCGTCCCTTCGTCCTCCTCCCGGTAGCCCTGCTCATACAGGGCATGCCCGCCCTCGTGAATGGAGCTGAACAAGGCGGAGAAAAAGTCATTTTCCGCAAGGCGCGTGGTGATCCGCACGTCATGGATTGAAAAATTTGTAGTGAAGGGATGGGCCGAACGGTCCTGACGCCCGGCATTGAAATCAAAGCCCATGTCCCGCAGCACCTGCTCGGTAAATGCCCACTGCCGCGCGGTATCCCACCGCTGCCGCAGCCAGCCGGGCTCCGCGCCCGCGGAGGAAGAGGCGCTGGTCCGCGCCGCCAGGGCGCTCTGCCGCTGGGCAAGCAGATCAAATATGGGCTTCAACTGCGCCGATGTCATGCCCCGCTCATAGTCTTCCAGCAAAGCGTCATAGGGGGTGTCGCTATACCCCAGCAGCGCCGCCTTCTCCCGGTTGAGCACGACCAGCGCATCGAGGTGCGGCAGAAACATCGAAAAATCCGAGCGGCGCCGCGCGTCAAGCCACGCCTGGTAGGCGGCGCTCCGCGCCTCGGAAAACCGGCGCACAAAGGTCTCGGGAATCCGGACCGCCCGGTTGTAATCATAGGCGATTTCATCCAACAGCGCCTGCCGGTCCGGGCCGAGGTGGTCCCTCGCCGCCAGGGCGTCATTGATAAGGTTCCCCGTTTCTGAGGCGGAAAAAAGCGCGTGGGCGTGGGCGTTCAGCGTCGCCAATTGCCTGCCCCGCGCGGGACCGCCTGCAGGGGGCATGTTTACCTCCTGGTCCCAGTCAAGCACGGCCGATGCGGCGCGAAGATGGCCGACATCGAGCATGCGCAGGTGCAATGTTTCAAACGCGTGGGCTGGATTCATGGAATCTCCTGTCTTGATGCCCGCTGCATTCAGGGGTCTGGTTACTCACTGTAACGGTAGCACGTTCCGGAATGTATAGTCTATGAAAAAGAGAACGCCCCGGACCAGAGGTTTACCCCGATGATTTTTGCGGATACCATAGCACAGTACATCACCGATTTCGCGTCCAATCTGCTCGAGGCCGCCGCGAGTGTCACCGCATCGGTCGTGAACGCCCTGGCTGCCTTGTTTGGCGGCGCATCCGGCCCGGAAGCCCCATAAATCCACCTGCTCTGTCATTGCAGGTATAGAGGCCCGCAGTCTCTACCCGCGCGCCTTCCTTGGGGAAGGCGCGCATTTATTCGCCTGCACGCAAACCGGTCAAGAAAGCGCCTTTAGCAGTATATCAGCCATGTGCCGGCTCAAGGCAGCCGGGTCGGGCGCTTGTCCGCCTTCCGCGAGCAGCGCCTGCCCGTACAGGAGTTCGGCGTAGGGTTTCAGGGCTTCGTTTGTCGTGTTGCCGCTATGGAACGCATTCAGCTTTTCCAGCAGCGGATGCCCGGCGTTCAGTTCGAGGATACGCTTTATCGCCGGCGTTTCCTGGCCCATCATGCGCATCATCTTTTCCATCTGTGGGGAAATATCCTGGGCATCAATCACCAGGCAGGCGGGCGAGGCGGTCAACCGCCCGGAAAGACGCACCTCCTTTACGCGGTCTTCCAGAACAGCTTGTAGCGCTTCGAGCAGGGGCCGATACCTTTTGGTTTGTTCTTCGCGCTCTTTCTGGTTTGCTTCCTTCTCGCTTTCCGACCCGAGTTCCACGCTGCCCCGGCCCACGGCCTGCAGTTTCTTGTCTTGGTACACAGAGACGGAGGGGGCCCATAGTTCGTCCACCGGGTCACTGAGCAGCAGTACCTCGTAGCCCTTTTCACGGAAAGCCTCAAGATGGGGCGATGCCTGCAAGGCCGCACGCGATTCTCCTGTGAGATAATAGATGCAGTCTTGGTCGGGTTTCATGCGCGAGATATAGGTTTCAAAAGACACGGGCGTGTCGCCCGACTCCGTGGTATCGAACAACAGCAGGTCGGTCAGTGCTTCCCGGTTTTCAAAATCCATCAACAACCCTTCTTTGAAGACGGTGCCGAACTCTTTCCAAAATCCCCGGTATTTTACTTGTTCCGTATCGCGCATGGATTTCAACGTTGCCAGAATTTTGCCCATGATGCCCTTGCTCATGCGCTGTACCTGCCGGTTTTCCTGGAGCAGTTCCCGGGAGATGTTCAGGGGCAGATCCTCCGAATCCACCACCCCCCGGACGAACCGCAGATAATCGGGCAGCAATTCACGGCAATCGTCCATGATGAAAATACGTTTGATGTACAGGTGCAGCCCGTGCTTGCGCACTTCCAGGGGCATCATAAGGTCGAGGGGCGCCTTTTCCGGAATGTAAAGCAGCAGCCTGTATTCCAGGGTGCCTTCCATCTTGGCCTGGATGCGCGTCAGGGGGTTGTTCCAGTCGTGGGAAATGTGCTTGTAAAATTCGTTGTACTCCTCTTCAGAGACCTCCTCCTTGTCGCGCAGCCAAAGGGCCTTCATGGAATTGAGCCGTTCCTCTTTCACGACCGTCTTCTCTTCCGCACCAGGTACCGGGTTGCCTTCTTCGTCCCGTTCCACCTCGGTGCGTTCCACGGTCAGGTAGATGGGATAGGAAACAAAATCGCTGTAGTGTTTGACAATACGCCGGATTTCCCATTCCTGGGTATAGTCCTTCAAACCGTCCTCCTCATCCGCCGCTTTCAGATAAAGGATGACCGAGGTTCCCGCCGCCTCGCGTTCGGTATCACTCAGGGCATATTTGCCGTCCCCGGTGCTTTCCCAAAGCGTCGCCGTATCTTCCCCGGCGCGCCGGGTCAATATCTGCACCCGGTCGGCCACCATGAACGTGGAAT
>JAKLHG010000107.1:1958-9793 GCA_022710255.1 Candidatus Hydrogenedentota bacterium | reverse complement strand
GGCGCTGGGTGTGACCACCAGCATGGATACCTGCTATGACGGCAATGGCGTCTGGCTTCCCCTGATTGAGCCATCCCTGCCCCACCTTGACCTTATTTTTTCCAGCTTTGAAGAGGCCTGTCATTATACCGGGTGTACGACGCCGGAAAGCATAGCGGATTTTTATCTCGGCTACGGCATCAAGGTCGCTGTGATTAAACTGGGTGGAGACGGTATCTATGTGAAGTCCGGCGGACAGCATTGCCGGGTGCCCGCTCACCGCGTCCATGTGGTGGATACCACCGGCGCCGGAGATGCCTGCTGTGGGGGTTTCCTTTATGGCTGGGTGCGCGGATGGGACGTGGAGCGGTGCGCACGGCTGGCCAACGCCGTCGGCGGTCTGACCGTGCAACATATGGGCGGCGCTGAAGCCATTACCGGGCTGGACCAGGTATTAACTTTTATGGAGACACTTTCATGAGCATGCTTGCCGCTTGTATTGTGCTTGCCGTGGCGGGCCAGGGGTGGGAGAAGCCGGTGATACAGGAAGCGGAGTTGGCGGCGCCGGTGGCGATTGAACCGGCCGCGCCGCCTGCCACGCTTCCGGAACCTCCGGGCGAAGCCGGGAAGGCGCCGCAGGTCCGAAGCGACACCCCGTCCGAAAGCGGTACGAGTGATGACGCGGTCAAAGAATTGCATTGGGAATATGATGAATCGGGGCAACCCGTGGTGCGTCAATCGCCGGTTGACCTTTCAGAGGACGAAACGCCGGTGCAGGTGCCCCAACCTTCGGTCCAGCCCACGGTGCAGACCTCTCAGGAGACAAAGAAAAATCTTCCGCGGACCCGTTCCGTGGCCACGTTCTGGTTTGTTTTGCCCAAACAATAAACGGTAGTTTGCACGGGTAATGAACGGATGAACTTATATTATAAATATGTGCCGTTAATACTGGCTTTTTCCGGTGTGGTTCTGTCGGGATACGATGCCTCTGGCGAGGAGGCGGCGCAAGCCCCCGTCCGCGATCTGCAAACCAACCGGCGCAATTTCGATCTTGGCCTGTCCGCGCTGATTAAGTTGCGGGACACGCGTGCCGCGGAAGCAGTTGCGGATACGGCGGAGTCCGCCGGGGCGGCGGCATCCGGGGAGGATGCGGAAAAAGCCGCAAGCCCGGTGCATGGCCAGCCGATTTTAAAATACAGGAAGCTGCCGCTGCGCACCGGTTCGGTGCGTGCGCCCCGTCCGGGGCGGCCCTCGGCCAATCCCCTGGAGCAACTGGATCGGCGCGCCCTGCAGGATGCTATCACCCGTCCCCTGGAGTTCGGAGCGCCCAGCCTTGGTTTTCAGCCGCCCGACTGGACCGAACCGTTACGCGACATAGAAGCCGATTCCATGGTCACGGACCTGAGCACCGGTGAAACCCTTTTGAAGGACAACGTACGCCTGCGCCTTGGAACCATGCTGTTCCGGTCGGACGCGTTTCAATACATGGAAGAAGCCGGGCATTACACCGCCACGGGGCATGTCCGGATGCAGCAGCATGAATCGCTTCTGATGGCGGACACGTTGACGTATACCGCGCCTGAACCCGAGGTGATTGAACGCACTTTTGTGTTGGAGCCCGGCCCGGATGAACAGCGGTTCGCCAAACGGCGCCTGAGCATGGGGCGTCTGCTCGCCGAAAACCTGCATGTTATTGAACCGACCCGGGAAATGTACGCTGAATCCGTGGACTATGATTTTGCGGCGCAACAAGGGGAACTGCGAAATGCGCAGGGTGTCGCCAGTGTGTTCTTTTACAACGCGGAAAAAATCCGCATCAATGGGCCGGAAGACGCGGTTTTGAATAATGTCTGGGTGACCACCTGTCCTTTGCCCGATCCCGTCTATCGGATCCTTATCAAGGAACTTACCATTCGCGGCAGAGACGAAGTGACGGCGCACAATGTCCGATTGCAGTTAGGGCGTTTCAAAACGCCATTTTATGTGCCTTTCTGGCGGGCCAGCGCTGACCGTCCTTATACGCTGGATTATGACAGCGGTCGGCGCGCGGAAATCGGTTACTATGCGAACCTCGGCACGCAGTTTGAGGTCAGCCCCCAGGTGTCTGTGGGTCCGCGGGTTATGCCGACGGAGAAGGAAGGTATCGGCCTCGGCGGCGACGTTTACTATGATTTCATGTCAAAACCGTCCTCATACCTGTTTCGCACCAAGGGTGAAGCCCATGTGCTTCAAACAACCAAGGACCGCGGATACGGGCTGTGGCGCCACCGTTATGTATATGACGATGACCTGATTCTGCGCATGGAGGCGGAACAATGGTCCGACGAGGAATTTTTCAAAGACTTTTTCTATGACGAATACCGCAACCGCACGACGCCACGCACCTTCGCGAATGTGACGTACCGGCAGCCGGACTATATCGCCACAGGCACCGTCCGGGTGAATACGCATTCCTGGATAGAGGAAACGGAACGCCTGCCTGAAGCGACATTCCACCTGCTTGAACGGCCCCTGGCTGATCGTTTATATGCGGCCTTTGATACCGTCACGGGATACAACCGCCAAAAGCGGCGGGGTATTGAAGGAGCGCGCAGCGTCAATATCGCACGGTTGACCTATGACTGGGAGCCCCATCCCGCACTGAACATAACCCCTTTCTACGAGGCGGAGGGCGCCTGGTACCAGCGCACGCGCGACTGGGACGACAGCGGTTCACGGTTTTCCAATCTGGTGGGTGTAACCGCCCAGACCCGATTCCATAAAATTTATCCGGGGTTTCTGGGTTTTTCGGGATTCAAACACGTGATTGAGCCTTCGCTTACCTATTCGTACCGCCCCAGCTCCACGCTGGCCGCCGAGGATACGCCCCAGTATGATTTTCTGGACAATGTTTACGGCCGCAGCCGGATGGAGGCCAAGATCAGCAATCTTTTCTACGGGCGCGACGCCGAAACGAATGAAGTGTGGCAAGTGGGGCGTATCAGCCTGTATCAGGGCAATGATTTCTGGAATGAAATGCGCAAGGCGGATGATTACGAACTCGAACTGGATGTCCGGCCGCGGCCCTGGTGGGGCGCGCAGATGGTCGGGGAAATACATCATATCAACAACGATGAGTACATGCTCCCGGAAGCCCCGGTTTTTTATAAGCGCTGGTTTTATGACGCCTATGAACGTCTTTTCGACAGTTCCTTCAATGATGAAGCGGACGATTATAACAGTGCCTACACCGATTTCAGCCGGCTGTTAACGCAGGTGTATTACGATAATACACTTCTTGGGGGGCGTGTATCGGCACGTCTCGGGTTCGCGTACACGGATACACGGGGTGAAATTTATAACCGAGAGATCTTGTACGGCATGGGGTACCGGCTGAGCGATAAATGGGGGGTGGGATTTGAACATATCTATAATCTCAACGAGGGCGATATGCGCAGTCAGACGTACGAACTGCGCCGGCGGTTTGAATGCTGGGAATCCGCCTTGCGCTTCCGCGACCGGGAATCGGGATTCGATGTGGACGTGGAGTTCAGCCTGGTGGCGTTTCCCGGAAGCGCTATCAAGTTTTAAGGGTGAGTGAAGGCGCGCTCCGCTCGCGGAGGTGTTCCGTGTGTACCCTTGCCCTATCCCGGGCAGCGTTTCCTACGCCTTCATATCTTTTTTCGCACGCTTTTTTTTCCGCCGGTCACCAAAGATGCTGTGTGCCAGGCCCGCATAATTGGCGATATTGGCAAGATGAAGTCCGGGAATATAAAGGAGTACTTCCGGCCTCTGAAAAATCCAGCACCCGGTGATATACAACGTCATGAGGAAAGTCAGGGGTAAAAAGAGTAGAAAAGCGGACACGGGGCCTTTCGGAAAGACCCATTGGTAGGCGGAGCGGGGATGCTTTCTTCTTACGGCGGGAGCATACAAGCCAAAGTGATAGTAGTGCATCCAGAAATCCCGGAAGGTATTTCTGTCAAAATGACCGACAGGTGCGCCAGGAATGAAGAATAATCCGACGCCCCGGTCCTGACAGCGGAAAGACCATTCCACATCTTCACACACTTCCAGGGATTCGTCGAAGGGTCCAACGCATGCGAATACCCCACGATGTACGCTCGTGTTATGGGTGGGCACATGCCTGTCCCGTATCCGGCATGGTTTGGACATGGAGGAACCGAACCAGTTTGACAAGGTGTCCGACTTTCCCCAGTAGGAGGTGCTGATGCCTTGGACTGTGCTGTGAAAAACATAGTGCGGCAGATGCGCTTTCTTTGCCATGGCGCCCGCCCGGGTATAGAGGTCCATATGTTTTTCAAACCAGTGTTCGTCTGGTATATCGCCGTCGCTATCTATAAACACGAACAGTTCGGCTTGTGCGCCTGCGATACCCGTGTTGCGCGCCTTGCCGATGCCGCAACGCGATTCATGACGAAGAATACGCAGGGGGAAAGGGAGGTTACCTGGCAGTTCGGCCGCCGTCACAGGTGTTGTGGAACCATCATCGACGATCACCGCCTCGAAATCGCACCGGTTTTGCCTTTTCAGCTGGTCGAGCACATGGAACAATTCACCGGTACGGTCAAAGACCGGGATGATAATGGAGGCGGCGGGCGTGTTCACGGATCGATACCCAGCAAAACAGCGAGAATGGACTGGGGATGGGTCTGGATATTTTCGCCGAGGTTGCAGTTGTGGGTACAGAAGCAGGGGCCCTGTTTTTGTTCATACTGTTCAAGGAATTGGTGCATTCGTTTTTCCAGTACATCCATGGGTTCTTCGAGCAGATTGCCAACAGGCGGCATGAGTTCGCAGAGGGATATGCTGCCGTCAGGATAGACCACCCGATGCAGGTAGGGCGCCTTGCACGGAACCCAGCAGCGTCGTGTGCGCAGGGTTTTCAGATTGATATGCCACAGGTAGCGTTGGTACCGTTTTTTTAGTATGCCCATCGGGGAATGGGGGCGGTTTCCGAAGCGGTAGGAACCGAGGATATCGAGAATTTCAGGTGTGGCAGCCTCGAGTTCTTTGAGGGGCGGGAGGGTGATTGCGGGATTGTCAGGAGCGCCGCGCACCAGCAGCAAGGAATGATAATCCGGCTCCAGTGCGCGTATGTGGCGCATGAACGGGGTCAACTCGGGCAGATTGGCGTTCGATATAACCGTATTGACTTTCAGGGTGAGACCGGGAACCTCACGGAGCAATGTCAATGTCTGCAATGCATTCTGGTAGGATCCGGCGCCGCGGATGGCGTCGTTAATGAATTCAAATCCGTCTATGGAAACGGCCAGAGTGAGGCGGCCTTTAAACAATGCCGCAAGATCTCGGGCCGTGTCCCGGATGGTATCCGGGTCCTGCCCGTTTGTGGGTATGGTGATATCACTGTTCGGGAAGAGGCGGCAGATGTCGACGAGGCCGGGATGCAGGAACGGTTCGCCGCCACCGATGTCGAGCCACCGCACCTTACCGAGGCGGCCGGCAATGTGGCGCGCTTCCTCGATATGCATATCCCGGCCGCCTTTCCTGACAAAGCAGGTCTTGCAGCGCAGGGAGCAACGCTCTGTGATATGAAGGATCACATGGCGCAAATACCCTTGAAACAGGTATAACAGGGGATGGCGTATCATGTTTCCTGCGGGTATCATGACAGGAGTTCCAGTAACGTGCGCGCATCCCGTGCCAGCTGTTTTCCAAGGGTTCCGGAGGCCCTGTGCGTTGTGCCGCCCAATAACAACAATATCAGGTACACGGTTTGCAGGCGTGCGGCCGCGCCGGTATCCGGCGCGCTTGTCCTTCGGATTTGGTCGTAAAAAAAAGTATACAGCCTGACCGCGCACGCGGTAGCCGCGTCACGAACCGTATCATCCGCCATATCAGGGGAAAGCATCACCCGCGCGAACAGGCAGCCATGAAATCCAGGCGCCTCCACACACTGTCCCAGTACTTCATGAAAGGCGTCCAGCATCGCGGCGCCTGTTTTGGCCTGTTCCCGTACGGCATCGAAGAACCATTCGTTCCAGGCCTCGAAATCATGGGTAACGGTGGCTGCGATCAGCGCGTTTCGACTACCGCAAATCTGGTAGACGGTCCTTTTTGAAATACCGGCTTTGCGCGCGATTTTATCCATGGCGACCTCGGCAAAGCCCTGTTTCAGAAACAGTTCACGGGCCGCTTCAAGTACGTGCAGGCGTTTCGTGGCGCTGTTGGTTATGAGCCTATCTTTCATGGCGTCGGTATCCGATGGCATGGCTTGCGGGAGTTACGGCCCGGGGTATCAACCTCTTTTTTCCCATATGGCTTTCAGAAGTTCCGTTCCAGTGCGCACCAAGGCCTCGATTTCGGGCACGATGGCGCTGCCATGCCCGCGGCGGAGCTGCAGGCGCAACACGGTCAACGTGCGTGCCAGCGGCAGGACCTGGATGCCCAGTTCGCGCGCAGTCGCGGCGTCTCCCCGGCCATGGAGGGCGCTCAGGGCTCCATCGCAACCACAGATAACGGAGCTTGCCTGGATGAGGAGTTCGCGGGGCCGGCAGATTTCCGGAGTGGCATAGATCAGGTTGAACAGCGCTTCCCGCGCATCATGAACAGGATTTAAGTCCGCGATGGATGTGTCCGTGTTCAGATGGTTTAGCGTCGTTTCGATAAATTCAACTTCCAAGCGGTATTGGCGCGCCAATTCCAGATCCATCCGGGTCTGGCGCAAGTCTTTCTGGATGATTCTTTGGGCAATCTTATGGTGCCAGAACTCGCATACCCCGGGTTGCGCCACCATGAAGAGGCGGCCCTGTCCGGGGAACATTTCGGATTGGCGCTTATGCAGCGATGGTTCCCAGGTGCGGTTGCGGACCAGTGCCGTGGTTTCATACACTTCCAGCCCGTCCGGCAGCGATGCCGGCAAGGACAGGTTTACCGAGGTTACCTGTTCCGTATCATTGTTGACCAGGTAGAACAGGAGATAGTCCGGTCCCTGCAGCCAGGATACGGAAATGGCATCCAGTCCGGGAAGAAGCCGGCTTTTGGGATTTTTCTTGAATCCGACAGAGAATTGCAGATGTTCTGGGGGGGGAATCGGACGGGCACTCAGGAACAGGGGTGCCAGCACCGTGAGGCGCTCCACCCGGTTGCCCAGTTCCGCCCAGAGGTCGCTGAATGTCAAAAACGGTCCCGTTAATGAACGTTCATAATGCCCTTCCACCCAGACCGGAGTATTATGGTAGGTGTGCGCAATCCATCCGCGGGCGCCGCTTGCCAATGCGGAGTTCAACATCAGGCGCAACTGGGGGCTCGTACCCCATGGGGGATAATCAGAGGCGTATACGAATGCCGGCGCCGTGACCCAGAACTGCTGCCCTTGCAGCAGGGGGATATGCATATGGAGGATTTCTGCGATGGCCCAGGGCTCCCTGGGACGGAAATAGGAAAAGCCCGATGCGGCGAAATGCGGCGAAAACAAGGGAAAGGCGTCCGCTCCGCCCAGTTGGACCGCCATGGGATGGTTGGCGTCCGCGGCGGCGATCATGTTACGCGCCCGGACGGAACCGGCCAGGTTTTGCTCGAAAGGAGTGTTCATCAGATCCCAGGCGAGGATGCCGTTGGATTGGGCGTGAGGTCTGATATACGTGTCAATCAGGTCGTCCCCCTTCTCCACGAACATTTCCAGGGGCCAGTCGAAGGCGGGGATCAGCCGTACCCCGAAATTTTCGGCCAATTCCACCACGACATTGAACGTCTCCTGGGAGAAGATCTATGAAGCTGGGTGCGAATTGCAGCCGGCGCACTGGCTGTCGCTGTGCTGGCGGCCGCCGGTGGCTATTGGGCCGGCAAGCGAAATGCGCCAGGCCATGCCGACGCGACGCTGCAGGCTGCCGCCG
>JAKLHG010000107.1:0-1948 GCA_022710255.1 Candidatus Hydrogenedentota bacterium | reverse complement strand
TGTGATGGTGTCGAACAACATCTTCAAAGGCGAGCCGAAGATAGTCGAACAAGGAAATATCCATAAGTTCCGCCAGTTGTTCCGCGACCGTGGCATGCATGTGAACGCCAAAAGGCAGAAACGTGTCCAGGAGCGGATAGGCGGGCGGCGCGGGGGTATCGCCCAGTTCGGAGGACAATCCGGCGAGGGCGCTGGTCTCTGTGGGCAGGAGACCCCGGAACCGGACCTGCGCAATTTCCAGCACCTCCTTGCTGCGCCAGGCGGAGTACAGGCGTAATGTGAACCGTGATATGCTTGCGGGAAAATCATGATGCGGTATCAGCATGATTGCCGTTAACCAGTCTCGGGAAGGTTCAAGAATAATCTGGTGTGCGCCGCCGGAGTAGGTCCACACACAGGCCGGGCAGGCGTGGGATGTGACGCAGCGGTAGGTAATCTCAACGATAGGAAACTGGCGGCAATCCAGCGGGAAACGCGGGTCTTCTTCGGAAGTGACCGAAAGAGGCGCCCAGAAACGGGGCTTTTTACGGTCAAGGTTATCTATGCGCCGTATAGCGGCAAAGTCGCTATGCAGCGAAACGGCGCCGTCGGTGCGGCTGACCCATGCGGATGCCTTGGTCCATTCCAGTTCCCCGGGGTCGTCGGTGCACTTCCACTTTTCAATACTCTCCGGCGAGAACACCACCTGTGGAACATCTCTTATCGCTTCCGGATCAGGGGCGCCCGGGAGCTGTTTCAGGTACCCAAGGTACTTGTGTATTGAGTGCATCAATCATTTCCTGTGCGCCGAGCGCCTTTTCCGTTTTAACCGTGGTCACGGGGGTATAAATACATTCATTTTTCGGAATGACAAAGGCGGGATCACCCGCGGCCAGCGCTTTCAAAGCGTTTAAAACAACCGGGGCTGCGCCTTTCCCGTCATCAACGACAAGTCCGTGCACAATACCTTCCTCAATTTGTTGAAGCAGTTGCGCTGTCTGGCCGAAGCCGATCACCCGCACAATGCGAGCGCGCCCCGACTGTGTCACCGCGCTCGCCAGCATGGGCGCCTGATAACTTTCCAGGCCAACCAGGCAGGCGATTTCCGGGCGTTTTTGCAGGATATCCGCAGCGTTTGCGGCCACGAGCATCCGGTCGCCGAAATCCGCTTTCGGGCCTTCGAGATAAAATGTATCCTGAAGGGCCTCTTGAAGTCCTTCCAAGCGCGCCTTTGTCGCCTTGTCGTCGGGCTTCCCGCAGAAGGCCATGACTTTGAGCCCTTCGGGAATGGCGGTTTTCAATAGTGTGCTGAAGAGGGTGCCAACCTCCTTTTCATCCCTGCCGAGGAACACACGCCGCCCCGTACCGGGCGCATCGGTGATTAATGTCGCAAGGGCCGTCTTGGAGGAGATTTCTGTGAGAAAGTCCCGCTGTTCTTTTGGTTTGACGGGACACAGGGCCAGTGCTTTCGCGCCATTGTTCAGCATTTGTAATGCCAGCAGTTGCTGCTGTTCCGCCGTTGCCGGGGAGGGGATCTGGAAATCCAGGACCACACCCTGGGCTTCGGCCTCCTTCTGGGCGGCTTCTTGTAGCGCGGTCCAGAAGTCCGAGGCGCCATTGGTCAGAATACCCACGCGAAGTGGCGATGTTTGTGCCTGTGCCGACATGCAGACCATTGCCGTCAAACAAAAAAACAGGAACTGTTTCATGATGGTCCGTCCTTATACGGGTTGATGGTTTCTGAATACCCTCCGGATTCGGCCGTATGCTTTACGCGGAGGGCGTCCCCTAAATTGTACCTGCTTCGTATGGTTAAACGGAAGTTATGTTCACGAAAACTGAATGCGGTCCGGAACAGGGGCGTTTGGGCGGGTTTATCGCCCGTTATCGTCATCATCGGGTGGTGTCAGGAAAAACGGGAAAGCATCATTGCACCGGTCCCGGTGTATGGTTGAATCCGCACAGCCAT
>JAKLHG010000106.1 GCA_022710255.1 Candidatus Hydrogenedentota bacterium | reverse complement strand
CGCTGCGCACGGACACGGGCGCCCTGGCGCCGCTGAGCGCCGTGGCGACCGTGACACGGGAAAGCGGGCCCAACATCATTTCCCGCGATCAAGTACAACGCAAGATATTCGTTACCTGCAACCCGGCAGGGCGGGACGTCGCCTCTGTGTTGGCGGATATCCGTGATGCCATCGACCCGCTCCTCGAAGGTAAAGTCGGTTATGCAGTCCACTACGGCGGCCAATTTGAAAGCGCCGCCGCCGCATCCCGACGGCTGCTCGCCTCAGGCCTGCTTATCCTGCTGGTCATCTTCGGCCTGCTGTGCATGACCTTCCGTAACGCCCGGGACGCGACCTTTGTCATGGCCAGCCTGCCCCTCGCGCTGATTGGCGGTGTGGCCGCCGTGTTTCTCTCGGGCGGCGTGCTTTCCATCGCGTCCATTATTGGATTCATAAGCGTGTTCGGTGTGGCCGCGCGCAACGGCATCATGTTGATTAACCATATCCGGCACCTGCAGTCCGAAGAGGGCGTCGCCGGTTTTGAAGAAGCGGTGTGGCGGGGTTCGGTGGAACGGGTGGTCCCGGTGCTCATGACGGCCCTGACCACCGGTCTGGCGCTTGTGCCCCTGGTTATTGCCCATGACGCGCCGGGCAACGAGATTCAGAGCCCCATGGCGGTGGTGATTATCGGCGGCCTCCTTTCCGCAACGGTGCTGAACATGGTTGTCGTACCCGCCTTGTATCTGCGATTCGGAAGGCCGGTGAAAAACAATGGGGGTGCTGCCGGCACGCCCGGGGAGACCTTTTTATGAACAAATTAGTGTCGCTTTTTACGATCATGCTGCTGATGCCGTGTGCCTACAGTGAGACGGTACCCGCGCAACTTACGGTGGAAGAAGCTGTCGCCCGCGCGCTGGAGAACCATCCCGCAATGCAGGGGGCGTTCCTGGCCGTGGAGGAAGCGCGTGGGTCCGCACAACAAGCCGGGCTCCCGCCCAATCCGGAACTGGAGGTCGGGGTGGAATCCTGGTCCGTTTCCGGAAACCGGGGAGATGGCCTGGAATTCCTTGCGGGCGTATCCCAGACACTGCCCCTGTCCGGCGCGCGCCGGACGGCGAGGCAGGCGGGCCTCGCCGGCGCGGAAGCCGCCGGGCTTGAGGCGGAATCCCTGCGCCGCGGAATCGCTGCTGAGGTTGAACTCCTCTTTTTTAAAACGCTGGCCGTCCAGCAACGCATTATCATCGCCGGAGAAGACTTCACCCGTCAGGAAACACTCGCGGAATTAACGCGCCAACGCTTTGAATTGGGGGATATCCCCGAAGTGGACCACATGCGCGCTTCGGCGGAGCTTGCCCGCAGCCAGGCGGAATTGCAGGAAATCATCCGGGAGCGGGACACCCTGCGCGCGCAGCTGGCGCATTTTTGCGGCATGGCGATGGATGCGGTTCCTGAATGCACGGGAGAAGTCGCGCCCGCTGCGGAGGCCATTCCCGACGTTGCCTCGCTGGAAGAGGGGCTTCGGAACAGCCCGCGACATCAGGCGCGCCTGCTGCGCGAAACCCAGGCCTCGGGCGAGGCCGACGCCGTACGCCGCGCCGCCATGCCGGAACCCGGTCTGCACGTCGGGTTGCGCCGGGACACCGGCGAAGGGTCAAATGCCATCGATGCGGGCGTACGCTTCGGACTTCCCCTGTTCGACAGGAACCAGGGTGCTCGGGCGGCAGCCCGGGCGAGGGCGCAGCGGATCCGCGCGGAGAACGAGGCCGCGTTGCGGGAAGAAACCCGTCGGGCCATTGGCCTGCTCAATGAAGCCCGGAGCGCGCTGTCAACTGCGGAACAATTACGAGGCGGTGTCCTGACAACGCAGGAAGACACCCGGGAGGCGCTGGAACAAGCGCTGCGACTTGGCGGGGCCACCCTCTTTGAAGTTCTTGCCGAGTATCGGGGCATTTCGGAAACAAAACGCTCCCTGCTGGAGAGTGAAACACGCGCCCGGCTCGCGCTGGTAGAACTGTCGGCATTGCTATAATCTGGGCAGGCGCTCCCTAAGTGATAATGCGCCCGGCCAATGTTGGATCCCCGCCCGCGAGTCCGGTAAAATCTGCGTGGTTTATTCCCGAGGAATGAAATCTTTCATGAGTCCTTTTTTTCTTATAGGTTCCCTCACCGCGCTCGCAGCGGGCGCGGCGCAGAGCAGCATCGGTTTCGGCTTCAGCATGATCATGGCGCCCATCATCATGCTGGTGATGGAACCCGCGGCCGTAGTGCCCACCATCCTGCTGGTGGATGTGTTCAATTGCATTCTGGTCACCTTGCGCTACCGGCGGCACATCCATATTCGCATGGTGGTTCCCCTGACTGTTGGCGGCATTATCGGCATGGCGGCGGGAATACAGGTGCTTACCCGGGTGGACCCGGACACCATGCGGTTGCTGGTGGGACTGCTGGTGCTGGTGTTTACAGTAGTACTTTGGAGCGGGTGGCGCAGACCGGTGCGGGAATCCTTGTGGATAACCCTGCCTGTCGGCATGGCCAGCGGCTTTGCTGGCGGCGCCACCACCATGAGCGGGCCGCCGGTGGTCCTGTTCATGGCCAACCAGGGGCATCATCAGGATGTGTTCCGCGCCAACCTGATCGCGTATTTCGCGCTGATTGAAATTTACGGCATTGGCAATTTGTGGTGGGCGGGCGCCCTGAGCCGGGACATTGTCGCTCATGCGGGAATCCTTATCCCGTCCATGCTGCTGGGAACGGGGCTTGGCTTTTTCCTTGGCCCGCGCATTCCGGAAAAGGCATTCAGAAACCTCATCTTTGCGGTGCTGGTCATTGTCGGGCTGGTTCTGGTCATCAACAGCCTGGGAAGATAAGGGGCGGTATCCGGGGCAGTCTCTTCTCACTGCAGGCTACTGCCGCAGGCGTGGGTCCAGGGCGTCGCGCAGGCCGTCGCCGACCAGGTTGAAGGACACGACGGTGATGAAGACGGCAATGCCGGGAAAGGCCACGAGCCACCAGGCGAAATCCACATAACTCTGGGACTGCTTGAGGATTTCACCCCAGCTGGCGGTGGGCGGCGGCACGCCGAAACCGAGAAAGCTTAAGCCCGATTCGGTGAGGATGGCGCCCGCCACGCCGAAGGTGGCGCTGACGAAGACCGGGCTGAGCGCGTTCGGCAGCAGGTGGCGGAAGATGATGCGGCGGTCATTCAATCCCGAGGCCCGCGCCGCAATGGCGTATTCCTGCTGCTTCTGCTTGAGGAATTCGCCGCGCACGAGCCGGGCGATGCCGGGCCAGCCGGTCAGGCCGATGACCACCATGATGTTGACGATGCTCGGTTCGAGGAAGGCCATCACGGTGATGACCAGGAAAAAGGACGGCACACAGATCCAGATTTCGATAAGACGCAGGATCAGGGCGTCCACCGCGCCGCCGTAGAACCCGGCCAGCGCACCCAGCACAATGCCGATTAGTACCGCGATGCCCACGGCGATAAAGCCGACGGACATGGAGATGCGCGTACCCCAGAGGATGCGGCTGAGCACGTCACGGCCCCGGTCATCCGTTCCGAGCCAGTGGGCGCGTCCCGGCGGTTCCAGGCGCTCGCGCAGGTTCTGGCGCAGCGGGCTGTAGGGAACGGGCGGCCGCCACGCGAATTCCCCCGGACCGGGCTGCCACCGGTCGAAATTCTGGTACATGTTTTCCGCCACCAGGCCGCGATAGGTGATGATGTTGGGCAGCAGGTACAGGACTCCGTCTTTGCGCACCACTATGGGCACGTCACCCGCCAGGAAGGGCGCGAACAGTGCAACGAAGCCGATGGCCAGCACAAGGACAACGCCCGCCACGGCGGGCTTGTTCTTTTTAAACTGCCGCCATACCAGGCTGCGCCGGCTCACTTTTTCCGTCTGCAGGTCCGTTGTCGTCATCCCAGTTTAATTCTCGGGTCCACCGCCACATACAGCAGGTCGCTGAGCAACAGGCCCGCCAGCGTCAGCAGCGCGGCGATGGTCACCTCGCCCATGATCAGGGGGTAATCCCGGCTGAGCACGGCCTCGAAGGCAAGGCGGCCCATGCCGGGGATGGAGAAAATCGTTTCAATTATAATGCTGCCGCCGATGAGGGCGGGCAGCAGCCCGCCGAGTAGCGTGACAATGGTGATCAAGGAATTGCGCATCGCGTATTTCCAGACCACCGTGCGCTCGGCGAAACCGTAGGCCCGTGCGGTGCGGATATAGTCCTGGCGCAGCACGTCGAGCATGCCGGTGCGCATGTACCGCGACAGCATGGCCAGACCGCCGTAGGTCAGGCAGAACAGGGGCAATGCCATGTGCCACAGCCGGTCCAGCAGGCGCAGGTGCCAGGGCAGCAGCGCCGCATCGCCGGACTGCAAGCCGTGAATGGGGAACCAGTCCAGGTACTCGCCGCCACCCAGGAACAGGATCAGCAGCATGGCCACCCAGAAGGCCGGCATGCTGTAGAGGATGAACAAAAACAAGGTGACCGCGCTGTCGCGCACCGTGCCGGGATGGGTCGCCGAATACACGCCCAGCGGAATGGATATCAGGTACACGAAGAACAGAGACAGCAGATTGAACATAAGGGTGACGGGCAGGGCCTCCCCGATCTTGTCCATTACCGGGCGCTGGTCTTTCATGCTGTTGCCGAAATCCAGCCGTACCAGGCGGCTGAGCCAGAGCGCGTACTGGACGGGAATGGGCTTGTCGAGGCCGTACAGCGCCTTGGTCTGCTCGATGATCGCCTGCGTCGCGGCATCCGCTTTCATGGCGCCGTCCATGCCGCGCAATTTAAACGCGATGGGGCTGCCCGGCGCCAGCTGGATCAGGGCAAAGGTTAGCACGCTGATGCCGATGAAGGTCGGGACTATCAGAAGCAGCCTGCGGATGATATACGCGCGCATAGCGGGCTAATTTCCCGAGGCCGAGAGGATTGGCCCATACACGAAATATAAAATCCCGTCAGTATGTCTTTGTATAAAAACGTCCATTATAAACTTTATTTCAGCACAGTAATCGTATGAAAGAATCAGAATCATCCATGAACACTTGGCTTAGTGTAATCAATCGTATTTTTTTATGATATCCTCTATTTTCATTAACAGAATGGGTAAATCTTCTATTGCTGTTTTCCAAACGACATCGACATCAATATCAAAATAGGCGTGGACAATCCGGTTGCGCATACTGATTATGTCCACCCAGGGAATCTGAGGGTTTGATTTACGAAGATTATCCGAAAGGCGACACGAAGCCTCGCCTATGATTTCGATACACCGGACAACAGAATGCTGTAACGGTCGCTGCGTTTCAAACTCTGCGCGTGTAAGACCCTGAGCATACCCGATGGCTTCCTGTGACGACTCTACGATGTGCCGAAGACGCGTCAGATCGGTATCAAGCAGCATAAGCCACCACCGCGTTTTTTATGATTTCATCACGGAAATAATGGCTTAAATCGTTCGCGGTACGCATGTCCACCTTCCTCCCGATAATTTCGGATAGTTCCCTTTCCATACCGCAAAGACGCAGCATTCCCGGGATGTGCTCGGGATGAAATTCCACTAGCACGTCCACATCGCTTTGTTCATTGAAACGACTTGTCAGGACCGAACCGAAAAGTGCCAGCTTGATTATATGGTGGCGCATGCAGAACGTAGCAAGACAGTCCGTATCAATTTGAATTGGCAGTTCTATATGACGGTATTTCTTTTTCTCATCCATAAACGTGTCCGTATGTTGCCGCCTCATAGGCAAGCGTAGTGGGTACGGTTGCCTTTCGAATGAATTGTTCTTTATCTATAACAATCACATCCACCGGTTGTACAGATCCTCCCAGGGCTTGATCCACACTCTTTCTGAGACGCACACTTTCCGTAAACCGATTGACGATGCCCGGTTCGACCACCAGGAAATCAAGGTCGCTGTCCTCACGGGCTAAACCCCGCGCATGGGAACCAAAAAGTATTACGCGTGAACCCGCAGGCGCGGCCGCGAGTAATGCCTGCGCCGCTTCGTCAATGATAGTTTTCTCCAGCACATTCGTTTTCATGGTATCTATGGTACGCTTTTGTACCGTTCTATTCCAATTACCTTTAGAAAAATATGCGGGCCAAAATACAGAAACGTCATCCTTTGCAATAGAACGGATTATAAAGACATTGTCCTTTGAGGCCTGTGTCCTTTATGTCCTTTAAAGAAACGCTTGGTCATCCCCCGTACCGCTGCAGGGCTTTCGGCACAAACCATTCGCGCTGGTCAATGCCGAAGGGATAAACGCGGATGCCGTGGAGGCGTTTGTCGCCTGCGGCGAGCACTTTGGGCGCCAGCAGGAACAGGTAAGGCTGTTCTTCGTGCAGGATTTCCTGGAACCGGCGATACAGGGCGATGCGTTCGTCCTGGTCAAAGGACACACGAGCCGCCTCGATAAGCCGGTCGGATTCCTCGTTGACAAAGCCGACATAATTAGAGCCCGCATCCACCTGGGAAGAGTGCCACACCTGGTAGGGGTCGGGGTCGGGCGGCATGCTCCAGCCCATGAGGATGGCGTCGAATTCGCGCTTGTCCACGCGGTCAATCAGGGACGCCCATTCCATGGGCCGTAGGGTCAGTTGTATGCCGACCCGCGCCAGTTCTTCCATAAACACCGTGAGAACACTTTCCGCGACGGGGTTCTGGTTCGTCGTCGCGGCGTCAAAGCGAAACGCCACGCCGTCGCGGTCCAGGATGCCGTCCATGTCGGTGTCCTTCCAGCCCGCTTCCGCCAGTAGCGCCCGGGCTCCTTCCGGGTCAAAGGGTATCGGCTGCAGGGCGTTGTTGTGTTCGGGCGTACCGGGCATGAAGTTGCCCTCGATAATCTCGGCCTGCCCGTAATAGATTTCATCCCGGATCAATTCCCGGTCCAGTAGCATGGCGAGGGCCTTACGGGTTTGCTTGTCCTTGAACAGGGGCTTGCGCAGGTTCCACCCGATGTAATTGTAGGCGGGCCTGGAATAGGCGAAGCGGTTGAACTGCTCCTTGAAACGCGGTGTGTTGCCCCGGCGTATGAACAATTCGGGGCGCAGGCTCATAAAATCGAGGTCGCCCCGCGCGAGCACCTGGAAGGCCGCCGTTTCATCCGTAATGATGGCGTACACAATCTTGTCGAACCAGGGTCCGTCCTGTTCTTTGGCGCCCCAATAATGGGGGTTGCGCGCCAGGGTGACGCGCTGCCCCGTTTCCCAACTTTCCAAGGCGTACCGGCCGGACCCGACGGGGGCGCGGTTGTTCGGATGGTTGTTGAAATCGCCTTTGCCGTAGATGTGCCGGGGAATGATGTACAGGCCGCCAAGCATGACCAGATGCCGGTAGTAGGGTTTGTTGCAGGTAAAACGGACGGTATGCGCGTCCACTTCCTCGCACCCGGTGATATCTTCAAAATAATTGCGCAGGTGCGGCGCGTCCACTTTCGGGTCCATTACCTTGTCGAAGGAAAACTTGACGTCCGCGGCGGTCATGGGCGTGCCGTCGGAAAATTTCACGTCATCGCGCAGGTGGAAGGTGTAGACCAGGTGGTCGTCGGAAATCTCCCACCCTTTCGCCGCGTTGGGGAGGTTCTCCATGGTCACCGGATCGCGGTCGAGCAGCGTGTCGAATATCCAGTCCAGCACGGTGGTCGCGTAATAATCCGAGTTGGTGAGCGGATTCAGATGGGGCATCTCGGCGGGGATGTTGAGCATCAGCCAATCGCCCGGCTCCGGGGGGCCTTGCGTGCCGTATTCCGTAAGAATTTCGCCCATGTCGGAATCGCCGCGATGCGGACCGCCGCAGCCGGCGCCGAAAACAATCAGGGCCGCAACGAGCAGCACAATCGGCCCCGCCTTTCCAATGCGGGGTCTACGTACAACCCGGGAAATATTCTGAAGGTATGGCGAGAACGTAGAAGCGGCATCCTGTCGCTTCCATCGTGACTGTGGCCCGCATGTCCGTCTTGATGCAAAGCGGCAGGATGCCGCTTCTACGTTCCTTGTCCTTATTGGCTTTACGCCAACAACTTGGTTTCTTACGTGCGGATTTGGGACATACAAATCTTCTTGTTTTTGACGATAGAATTTTTTTGATAAAACGCTAAAACATATCATTCGGCATACGCTCCCATCCCGACGGGCTGGGTCCGGTGTTGATTAACCGCCCATCTTCCCGATCCGCGCTTCAATTTCTTCTGAAAAACGCCGCATATAGCGCCGCACCAGTTCATGCACGGTAAGCGTGTCGTCCTGAACAAGCGGCGTGAGGTCCATGGCGAAGTTGATGGACGTGGCCGCATCCACATCATGAGAGGCATGATAGGTGGCATGGGCGCGGCGGCGGCCTATCGTCGCCAGGTCGTACCGCTTGCCGCCGGACACCTGCGAATCGAATACGCCCAGCAGCGCCGCCTGCAGGTTCTCATGGGCGGAGACGTCGAATACCACCTTGTCCGCGTCGCACATCCAGTCCAGGTCGCGCCACACTTCGCATCCGTAGACCTTCCCGGGACGCGCCGCTGCGGGCAAACTGCGGATAGCCTCTATCAGTTTCACCATGACGCCGACATGGGTGTCATGCTTGTCCGCGGGATTGTGGGTATACACCACCTCGGGGCGCGTCGCCTCGAGGATGGTCCGCAGGTCATTGACCACTGCCGGGTCGTCCGGGTCCTTTACGGCGGCGCTGGGGTGGTTCAGCAGGAACTGGACGCTGTAGTCCCCGACCATGGCCGCCTTCTTCTGTTCCTTGCGGCGCACCGCCATCATTTCCTCGTCCGTGAGGTCCGCATACAGACCGGTGCGCGGCGCACCGCCCCCGTTGGTGACCACCACGGCGGAAAACCAGCGGTCCGCGCGCTGGAAACAGCGGATGATGCCGTCATACGCCATGATTTCCAGATCGTCCTGGTGCGCGCCCACCGCCAGGTGTGTGGTGCGCGCACAGGCCTCGGCCAACGCGGCGCCGTCGGGAATATAGGATTCCGATTCGGGTACGGTAAAGTGCATGAAACGACTCCTTGTGAAAAAATGGTTACTCAAATTATGGGAGAGCGAAAGCGGGGACTGACTCCAGTGCGCGAGATGACTGGATGCTGAACAAGAAGATTAAATTGCGCTGGTGTCTGTCTCTGCTTTCGCGGCCTTGGCGTAACTGCAAGTAACGGTAGACTACTGGACCGCTACGGGAAGGCTTTAGTCTATAGACCCTTGGCCCGCGAATCAAGTTCAGACCTTCCGGCCTCATGCAAATCGTACTAAGCCCTTGCGAGCGGTCAACACAGCGGAGAAGTAAATAAGCGTGCATCCCGTACCACATCCCCTAAATCCGCACGTAGGAAACCGAATTGTTGGAGTGAAGCCAATAGGCATAAGGAACGTAGAAGCGGCATTCCTTAGGCACCAGCGGTCCGAAGGTTCCGGTACCGCCGCCCGGTGCGAAAGTTCGGGGCCACGGACCCATACGATTGATGCGCCCCGGGGTAGAAAATTGACAAAAGTCGGGGGGGGGGTACAATTCTAAGAATTAAAAAGAGTATAGCCGTATTTCAACGTGCAGGGACTATAACAGTATCAAGGAGGTCAACGATATGCGGTACGCAGGATTGTATTTCGTGGCGGTGTGTCTTTGTGTTTCCTTCAGCGCTTCGGCGGTAACGGGCAGCAGTCCTTCGACGATTACGCCCCTGGAGACGGTGTCGCCCACGCTGCAATCGGTAACGGCAACGGGAGATAAGAATTTGTCGGCCACCTTCAGCGAGCCGATGCTCGCGCCGGGCGTCACCGCGCCGAGCACGTATGC
>JAKLHG010000105.1 GCA_022710255.1 Candidatus Hydrogenedentota bacterium | reverse complement strand
AGTGGTACCGTAGCCGGAGCATCCAATACGGATACATCCCTGGCGCCGCCGCCAAAACGCCACGGGACTTTTTTTATTAGACCCGCCGTGATAAAGGTTCTCGCCGCTGTGAGTATCATGGTACTCCTGATATATGGCATAACGTGGACGCGCGGCCTGAAGACAACGACGATGCAACACAGTCACACCATCGAGGCGGCTGAAATTTCTATGAACAAGGAAGATTTTTCAGGAGCCATCCCCCTATTTAAAGAGATTCTGGAGGATGAACCCGAGAATGACCTGGCCCGATATGGGTATTGCCTGGCATTGGCGCATACAGGAAAAATCCAGGATGCCTCCGCTATCGTTACTTCCATCCAGTCCCCGCAACTTCAGACGGATGTAGCGGCAACGGTAGCGTTCTTATCGCTGTCCAGCGATGCCCGTGCCACTATTGAGCGCCTTGATGAGACCCACCCGACCCGATATATTCAGACCTTGCTGGCCAGGTTGGACATCCTGGATGGGAACTATGCACAGGCAGTGGAACGGCTCGGTACATTGGCTGGAGAGCAGTTTATCTACGATTATCAATATCTTAACGCATTGGAGGCATTGGGGCAGGCTCATTATCGCCTTGGCCAATATACCGATGCCAAGACCGTTTTTCAGCAAGTTTTAACTGCCAGCGATGGAGATACGACAAGAGCGACTTCCCAGGCCTATTTGACCGATTTGAATTTCAGGTTAAATGAAGAACGCCGCGAGAACATTCTCGCCAAAGCGGCCGTTATTAAAGAACAAATCGAACAAATGGATATTCAGACTGAACCCCTTGACGAGTGGACCAGCCGCCCACTGACATTCGCGATTCTTCCCGGTGATATTAAACGCAGCAGAATGGCTGTTGAATCCGGAATGGCCGACCTTTTGCCTTCATTGTTGGGTAACCTTCTCGATTCAGATACTTCGATGCAGGTGGTGGACCGGGAATTACTCCAGGAGATACTGGCCGAACAGGCTCTCTCCGGAATGTTAAGCACCAGCGGAGGACGGCTCCGGTTAGGCCGGTTTATAGGTGCACGTTTGTTTATCAAGTGCGACTTTATTCGGGTTGGCAATAGCGACAAAATAATCATAACCATTGATGATGCGGAAACGACCGAGCGTATTCCTGTCCCCTCTCAGGACATTGAACCACCGGTGGATACGGACAGGCTGGCTCATTCCCTTGCAAAAAGCATATGGGAACGTGTTTCCAGCCATTACCCAAAGCAAGGCAGACTCTCCAAGGGTGCCGGGGGGGCGGAAATTAATATTGGCGCGGATGCGGGTGTCGCGCCCGGAATGACCTTCGACATTTTGGCTGACCCGGATTTGCCGCCCCTTCCCGGTGCCAAGGCCGTTGTATTGGGCACCCCGGGAAACACAGTATCACGGGTTGAAGTCTCCGGAATGGATATAAATAAGATTGAAGCAGCGCCCCAAGGCGGGTGGTACGTCTGTGTGCGTTCTGAGGGTACCTTCTAATGCGTAACAGTACTCCTCATAAGACCCTTCTCTTATTAAACCTGGTGGCGATTGCGATTACCGCGATGTTTCTGGAAGGATGCACGACGCCCGGAAACAGACCGACCCTCTACGAAAAAGACGGGGTGACCTATGGCGTTACCAAAGGCGTTTTCCGCAGTCGCTGGTGGAATTATTATGAACGCGGTTGTTCTTATCTCGATGGCGGCTATTACAAGGAGGCCGAGACAGACTTTAAAGCCGCGCTGCAAACACGGGGGAAGGACCAGCGCTGGCCGCGCACCTATGGCCTTCATTTTGTTCCAGAATATTTCCCGAACCGGGAACTGGGTATTGCCCTATATCACCAACAGCAAGTCGATGAGAGTATGCGCCTGCTGGAGGCAAGTATCGAACAACACTTCTCCGCCCGGGCCGCCTTCTACCTTGCGGAGGCAAGACGACAATGGGTCTCCGACGGCAACAAAGATACCAGACCTCCTGAAATCGAAATTCGCACCCCTGCGGGAAACGAGGCAGTGGCATCGACCGAGGTGATGGTTGAAGGTATTGCGCGTGATGACAGGTTTGTTTCCGCAATCACAGTTGGAGGTCAACCTGTCCTGGTCAATGTGTGTGCAGCGGAAGTGCCTTTTGAAAAGCGCGTAGTTCTTGATGCGGATCAAGATATGATCCTGGTGGAAGTCACAGATATTACCGGGAAAAAAACCTCGATTGAAATTCCTATTCTGTCTGATGTGGATGGTCCCGTGATCAGTTTTGACAGACCCTGTGTGATTCCAGGTATGTTGAGCGGAGTCGCTTTCGATCCCTCCGGCATTGTTACCATGCACATTGCGGGAAAACCGGTGGCGCTGGCGCCGGGTCCGGAAGAAACAACGTTGTTCTCGTTGTCACTCTCTCAAAATGATTTGGCCGAATCTCCTTCTTTCGAGTGTGTGGATGGCTGTGGTAACGTGACACGCGGAATCCCCCCGATTGATCTGCTTGTTCTAAAGCCCGGCATTCCAGACGTGCTCTTCGCATCAAACAGGTACTCTTCTTTCTCATTAGGCATGGGTTTATGCTGCTTGGTGATGAACGGAGAGAATGTAGCCATTGCGGCACAGCCCGTTCCGAACAATGGCGTTATTGTTGAAATGAACAATATCCTTGACGGGCAACAGTATTTTACCGATGAAATCGTGGTTGCAATCCAGGTGAGTGCGGAGAACCCGATTCAAGATGTCAGTCTTAATGGCAAGCCCATACCTACGCTTTCGGGCCGAAATACCTTGAGAACAAGTCGCAAAATCCGATTGGCACAAGGTATCAATACTCTAGCAGCCCATGCCGTGGACGATTCCGGCCAAGAGGGAATAGACGAAAAGGTGGTACATCGAGATACCAGCGCAATAGAGATGGAAAAGAACAAACTTACAGTCGCCTTTCTGGGAACTGTTGGAAATATGAATCAGCCGAATGGTGATGCAGACGCCGAGTATATATTGGACGCGCTGGCTGCTACGACACCGGTGTCCAACCGCTTCACCGTCATCAGCCGTTCGCTGCTGGATCCTATCCTCACAGAACAAACTCTTTCCGAAGCGTTGGCGTCAAGCAGGAATAAACTTGCGCTCGGCAGACTGATACCCGCCGAGGTGATGATTACAGCGCGCACCCGGCGCGATCAGAATTCTATTGAAATTGTTTTAGAAGGGAGCAGTACTGAGACTGCCGTACGCATCTTTCCGCCGGTAGATGTGGCAGGTCCCTATGGGGAACTGTACGCGCTCATTGAAGAATTGGGGGTGCGCCTGGTACAGGAGATTCCCCGGGTGCAGGGCCAGGTGCTTGATTGGGATCAACCGGAAATAACCATGGACCTGAATGCCAGCCATGGTATTCGCAAGAGCCTGAAATGCCTGGTATTCCGTATGGATAGGGAAGATTATGGCGAAAAGCCTGTCATTCTATGCGAGGGAATTATCAACAACGTCATGAAAAGATTCAGCACTGCCGAAGCGTTTCCTGTGGAGGAAAGTCAGGCCCTCGATACCGTTAACATAGAGCCGGGACAGTATGTCATCATTAAATAAAAATCTGCAATTCATGTTGCTGGCCCTTCTGCTTTCGTGGCTGCCAGACCCTCTGTGCGCAGGCGAACTTGAAATCTCCAGTTCGCCCTCGCCCGTTGGCTCCGGCGCGCGCGCGGCAGGCATGGCCAACGCATTTGTGGCGGTGGCGGATGATGCGACAGCCGCCTCCTGGAACCCTGCAGGCCTGGTTCATCTGGAACGTCCGGAAATCTCCGTTGTTGGCAGTTACAGTTATCTCATGGAATGGTTCAATGCGGATTATCATGAAGAATTTGAAACACGCAACCACACGGACAAACTTGATTTAAATTACCTGAGTTTTGCTTATCCCATGCCTTTCAGTGTATACGGCCATAATGTATGCCTGTCTCTCAATTACCAGAAAAAATATGATTTCAACCGGTCATTTCACTTCGACCTCGATCAGGCGACCGCAAGTGACTCCGGCCTGGTTCAAAATGATTTTCAGCACTACGCTTTTGCGCAGCGAGGCGGTCTCAGCGCCATAACACCCGCCATAGCCTTGGAACTCAGCCCGCGCCTGTCTATTGGTGCATCCTACAATATCTGGCACCCTACGTTTTTTTCTGAAAACAGTTGGGAACAGGTGACAAAAACGCGTTCGCTGAGGCTTCTAGGTTCATCTGTCTACCTTGGTCGTATGCGTTATGAGGAACATTATGAAAGTTTCACTGGACAGAACATGACATTGGGGCTGCTTTGGAATCCCGTGGAGCGGTGGAGTGTGGGCATGCGTTATGATACGGCATTCACGGGAAAGACCGACTACTCCAGCAGCACGATATCCGGAACATTTTCGGTATTATCCGGAAAATTTGTTTTTAACAATACGAACAACCGCGAACAGCGCCTCGTACACTTACCCGATTCCCTCGCATTTGGTATCGCCTGGCGTCCCAATGACAGGCTTACCCTGTCTATGGACGTAACACGTACCGATTGGAATGATTTTCATGTAAAAACAGAAGGCGGGAAAAGGCTCTCCCTTGTGGATTCCAGTAACCTGGACAACCCCTGGACACGCCCCAGATTTAAACCTACCTACACCGCCCGTCTGGGGGCGGAATATGTTTTCGTGCCTCAGGAGCCTGAAGAAAAACTCGACCATCTATGGTCGTTGAGAACCGGTTTTTTTTGGGATGAAGAACCTGCATCCGGAAAAACGAGCGGGTTTCGCCTTCCGGGGCAAAACGGGTCAGGAAAACCAGATACTTTCTACGGATGTGCCCTGGGGGTTGGTCTACTGCTCAGACAGCGCATCAATATTGATGCCGCCTGCCAAGTGCGCTATGGACCGGATGTCAACCGTGATTTTATCCGCGGCATTGATGGCTTCAAGGAGGATGTCGTTCAGATAAGATTCTTGCTTTCCACGGTTATTTATTTCTGACAAAGACTCGGTATACGACCGGAGGTTTGGGCAATAAGGAAAAAATATTATTGACGCGATTCGCCCTTGTTAATGACGGCCTGGATATCGGTGGCGGACAGGCCACGGCCGTCCACGTCCGCATCGTAGGTTACCTTGCGCCCCAATACCGCATCCACAGCACACTGCGCGTCCCGGGAATTAACACTCCCGTCATAATTTAAATCGCCGTCCGACAGGGTTACATTCACCCGCACGGCGGGCCCCTCCTGGACCGGGATACCGTCCCTGTAATAGGTGATATATTCAGGCGCTTCATAGACGAGGTTGTACGTCCCCGGTAACAACAACCGATGATAATTACCCACTAGCGGAGCGGTAAAAACAGGTTGGTCCCGTTCCGCTACCCGCACTTTTGCCCACAGCGCTTCACCCGTATTACGGTCTAGTACCAGTCCGCGAATGCCCAGATGCGCCGTCTCGGCATAGGCGTACATGGCGTCGCGATTTTCGAGCCAAAGCTGGGGTAGATAGGTCCCATTCGGTTTTTTTATATTAGACAATTCGAAGGTAACTTCCGGGCAACCCAGAAAACGGTAGTTCCAGTCCATCATACCCCCGGTGATGCTGTACCACCGGGAACCGTTGACTATGCCCTGCGGAAATACGGGACTGTTGTACATGGGCTGATTTCGCGTGGCATATTCCAGGGAAATGTACTGGAACACATCATCGTCCGGAGACGGTGCTTCCGCGCCGCTCGGTATTCCGGGTTCGTTATCATAGGGATAATTGGCGACCAGGGCGCCGGTGTGAAAATTGGCGGACAAGGCGCCCGGCACGGCAGCGTGCCACTGCATAAGCAGGGTCACCTCAGGCTGACGTCCGGCATCGCCCAATTCCCCCGTATCGAACCAGGTTTCCAGGTAGTCAACAGAATAGGTGGGAAAACTACGGTTGAGATCCCAGCCGTTCGCGTTTACCCGGGTGTAATTAACATGACCGTCCGGATTCGCCAAAGGCACCAGCCAGATAACAGTACGGGCCAGCAGGTCCCGGATATAAGCATCGCTTTCATAACCGGTAAGGAGTTCTTCGGCGAAATACAGGCACATTTCCGTGCCCACCGGTTCGTCGCCATGCAGTGTGGATACATATTTTACGGCGGGTTTGTCGGCGGGAAGGCCGGGCTCCCGGGTGATTTTAATTGTCCACAGTTCCCGCCCGTTCACGGACCGGCCCAGGCTGCTTACCTGGCACAGGTCCGGATAGGTGACCTCCCATCCGGCAAGTAACGGCCCGATCTCATCGTAAGTGGTATAGCCGGTGGACTTTTCAGAAGCGCCGGACGGGTCGGGTTGTGTCTCCATCAGGCGGGTTTTAAACCCCATCGCACGCACCCGTTCGTACTCCTCCGGACTCAAGTACAAGGTTGCCGTATTATCCCGCACGTTGGAAATGATATATGGCATTTCCAACAACGGTGTCAAGGCTTCGCGGGAAGGGGCCGTCACCTCGACCACATAAAGCGTCGGTACAGCCCAGGCGGTAGCATACGCGAAGGACATGACCGCCGCCATGGCCAGTAGTACCCGCCTGTATTTGGTGGGGCTGTAATGCATATTCTTTTCCAGGGTGCTTATCGCCGAACAGGTTCACCCGGGGCGCCATCCCAAATGCCGGTAGGGGAGAAGCCGTAACGATAGGTTTCCCGCCCGATTTCATCGGAAGAAATATCCGCGTTCTGTGCGGCGGCCTCGGCCTGAGTCGGTTTGGCTTCGCCGCGCAAAATGCGGTAGCGATATTCAATAATACCAGAAAAACCCCGATCCCGCGCGCCAGCCCCTGTAGTACCGCTCGCATCGACAGGGACAAAAGACTCGTAAACTTTGACCTCTTTGTGGTATTGGCCCCGTCTTCCGTCTTCCACGAATTTTACTTCCCCGTGGCGCCCCGCCGTATTCATCCGTTTCATTTCCGCGGCACCCACCGTTTCCATCTGCTGGAATACCCGGTCCGACCCGGATTCATAGCCTTCCGGCCGGTCGCGCAGGCCAAAATCCGCCAGCACTTTATCCACGACATTCCCGGAATCCGTTTGACAGGAAGTCATCAACACGCTAAGCATCACTACAACCGTATATATTGCATATTTCATGCTTGCAATCTCCTTATATCCACCAGCCATACCGCAGGCGCCGCTAAAATGAACACGAAGCACACCATTAAAAGTATAACACGTTTGGGATATCCCCTTCAGGTTTTGGCTACCATCATGCGATCTGAAAGATACTTGGCTTTCGCGGTACTTTAAGACGCCATGGATATTCAAGTGTCCTTGCCGGGCAAGGTTCATGTGGCGGGGATTTGGAGCTGTGCCGGGGCGGCTATGGTACAATCAGATATTCGTGATGCGGGGCTTTTTACCGCCCGGTACTACGCGCCCAACATATCGGGGTTCAAAAGGCAAGCCGGAAAACCCATGCTTGAAACACTGCATATACGCGATTATGCGCTCATCGAAAACCTGGAAATGGAATTTCAATCGGGTTTCAATGTGCTGACCGGGGAAACCGGTGCCGGGAAATCCATTGTGGTCGGCGCGCTTGGATTGGCCCTGGGCGGCCGCGCCTCGGCCGACACGATACGGGCCGGCGCTCCTAAAGCATCCGTGGAGGTCGTGTTCAGGCTTGAGGATACACCGCCGCCGTTGGCCGCGCTACTGGAGGAACATGATATCTCCCTGGAGGAGGACCGGCTGATCCTGACGCGCACGGTGGCCACTGACGGGCGGGGGCGCGCCACAGCGAACGGACAGGTGATTCCCGTGGCGGTGCTCGCCGCCATCGGTGATGAATTGGTGGATCTTCACGGCCAGCATGAGCACCAGTCCCTGTTGAAGCCCGAATGCCAGACGCGCCTGCTGGACGGGTACGCGGGAGCGGAGGCGTTAGCGGCCGAAGTCGCCGCGTTGGTGGCGGCGATAACACAAAAGAAAGTGGAAATTGACCGGCTTGAAACCGACGACCGGGATCGTGCGCGGCAGGCCGACTTTATGCGCCACGAGTTGGCCGAAATAGACGGGGCCGGACTGGACGCCGATGAAGAAGTGCCGCTCCGGGAGCGCCTGCACCTGATCACACATGCGGAAACCATTCACCGCCTGGCTTCGGAAACTTATGCCCTGATTTATGAATCCCAGGAAACTCCCGCACTGGACGCGTTAAGCAGCGCCCTGAAAAATCTGGAAGAACTGGAACGAATAGACAACACGTTTGCGGAACCGTCCAGACAAATCAATGAAGCCCGGTCCTGTGTAGAAATGGCCGCTGCCGAGCTGCGACGCTTCACCAGTCAGATGGAATTCGACCCGGAGGAAATCAACCGGTTGAATGAACGGTTGTCACTTCTATCCAATCTGAAGCGCAAGTACGGCGCGGATATTGCGGCGGTGCTGGCGTACCGGGACAGGATTGCCGGCGCGCTGGAAGCGTACGATAACCGTGACGCATTGCTGGACACCCTGAGAGCGGCATACAAGCGCCTGCTTTCGGAGGCGACGGAAAAAGCGCGCGCCCTTTCCGCCCTGCGCACCGAAGCCGCCAAAAAAATGGACCGCGAAGCCGAAGAAATTTTGCGCACACTCGACATGCCACATGCCCGGTTTGAAACGCTGCTGGAGTCCACAAGCCTGACTCCCCGAGGCTTAGATAAAATTGCCTTCCTCTTGTCCGCCAATGCCGGTGAAGCATTGAAGCCGTTACGACAAGTGGCATCCGGCGGCGAAATATCGCGCATCATGCTGGCATTGAAAGCGGTATTCGCGGAACAGGATACCGTGCCCACGCTGGTATTCGATGAAATAGACGCCGGCATCGGCGGCGCCACGGCCCGCCGTGTCGCGGAAAAGATGGCCGGTTTGTCGGAAAAACGACAGGTCGTGTGCATTACGCATTTGGCCCAAATTGCCGCCCTGGCCCGGACCCACTTCATCATTATGAAACAACAAGCCGTCCATGCGACCACGACGAGCGCCCTTCTGCTGATTGACGGAGAGCGCGAAAAAGAAATTGCGCGGCTTCTGGATGGCTCCGTTTCCGAGGCCAGCCTGAAACATGCCAAGGCATTGCTGGCGGAATCCCGCCGAAAAGCATAACCATCAATGTTGAAAGGAGTTGTTTGTGAAAGAATTGTATTGCGGACTGATCAAGGTCGGTGTCATGGGTTCCGCTGGCGGTGACATGGTCCCGGACATTACGGAACGGTGCCGGGAAATGGGACGTACCATTGCACGGGAGGGATGCGCCATTCTCACGGGCGGGTGTCCAGGCCTGCCGCATGCGGCGGTCCTAGGGTGCAAGGAAGAAGGCGGCATCACCATCGGTGTCTCCCCCGCCCTCAGCATACAGGAGCATGTGGGACGTTACGGCAGTCCGACGGACAATATTGACGTGATGATTTTCACGGGCATGGGCCTGATGGGCAGGGAAATCATAGGCGTGCGCAGTTGTGATATCGTGTTGATCGTCGGCGGCCGGTCCGGCACCTTGGGCGAGTTCGCCATCGCTTATGATGAGGGCCGTATGATCGGGGTGCTTACCGGCACGGGCGGCGTGGCGGACCACATCGATGAAATCCTGGAGGTCATCAAAAAACCCACTGGCAGCCGCATGTTTTTTGATGATGACCCGGTCCGCCTGGTACAGCGTTGCGTCGCCTCATTCAGGGCGGAACCGCCGAAAATTCTCGAACGCGAAGCCTGGGGATAGCGTCCGCAACGCCGTCTCCGCCATTGCATAAAGGAGACAAGAATCATGCGAATGAACCTGGCCTG
>JAKLHG010000104.1 GCA_022710255.1 Candidatus Hydrogenedentota bacterium | reverse complement strand
CCCTTCAGTTATATGTGGCACTGGTGGCGCTGATGGGAGGCCTGTTTGTGGCCGCGCCGCCGATAGTAGCTCCGGCTATCGCCGGGGCGGGAACCGGCGCGCCGCCTCTGATGCCGTTCCTGTTCATTACGATTGCCTGTGGCGCCGTTTCAGGTTTTCACGCTGTGGTGTCCTCGGGCACTTCTTCGAAGCAGATTAACCGGGAATCGGACGCGCATTTCATCGGTTACGGTTCCATGCTGGTGGAAGCCGTGCTCGCCATCCTCGTCATCTTCAGCTGTGTGGCGGGCGTCGGCATGCTGGTAAAGGTGAACGGCGGTTCGCTCACGGGGCAGGAAGCCTTCATGCATTATTACGGGGTCGGCTTTGACAAAATGAGCCTGGCCCATACGATTGCGGTGTTCGTGGAAGGCGCCGGCAACCTGATCGCGTCCCTGGGCATTCCCCGGGAATTGGCCTGCGGCGTGGTGGCCGTAATGATCGCCGGTTTCGCGATGACGACCATAGATACCTCAACGCGCTTGCATCGGTACGTGATTCAGGAGATCGGGGGCGCGGTAAAACTCAATGCGCTGCGCAACAAGTATGTCGCCACCCTGGTGGCCGTGGGTTCCGCGGCGGTGCTGGCCTTCATGCCGGGGCCGCAGGGCCCGGGTTCGGGCGGCTTATTGTTATGGCCGCTTTTTGGCGCCACCAACCAGTTGCTGGCGGGGCTTGCCCTGATGGTGGTGATCTTTTATTTGCGCTGGACGAAGAAACCTGTCTTTTTTGCCGTGCTCCCGCTGGTGCTGATGCTGGTCATGCCCGCCTGGGCGATTGTGCTTCAGCTACTCGGCTTTCTGGAAAAACAGAATTATCTGCTCGTCGGCTTTAGTATCGCCATCCTGCTGTTACAGGCCTGGATGGTCATTGAGGCCATCACGGCGTGGCGGAGTGTGCCGGAACGGTCGGCTGCGGACACGGTCAAGGTAGCGGCGGCGAACCTGGACGGCGGGCGCGCCTGCTAGAGCGTGTTCCGCAAGTTGAAGATACATCCCCCGGCGCTTCGCGCCACCCCCTTCAAAGGGGGACCTGCATGACATGTTTCCAGCGATGAGAAATATTTTGCGCTGATAATGGGAACTCGGACCGTACCAGCAAATTACCTCTTCGCTAACACACCACCGGTACTCAAAAGGTCCCCCTTTGAAGGGGGTGGCGCGAAGCGCCGGGGGATGTATCTTCGGGCCATTCTTTATCTTGCCATGGCAGGTAAGTTTAAAACACCTGCTTTATTTTACGCACCTCCTGTCAGGCATAACACCGGATTTCGTAAATCCGCGCCTCCGGGCTTCCGTTGGTCGCGGTCACGTGTACACGCAGCGCGCCCGTGGTGATTGCCGGGAAGGTATGGCGGCGCAGGCGCTCATAGTTGCCGGTAATTTCCACGAGGGGGACCCATGCATCACTTTCCGGGGCCTGGTACAACACGCGGTAATCCCGCACCGTCTCCGGTTGCGGCCCCCGCACCTGGCCCTTTTTAACGTTGCTTTGTTCCGAGAGGGACAGTTCGCGGAAAAATCCCGTATCAAAGCAAAGCTGCACTTGCGACAGCGTTTGCGGTTCTTTCCAGCGCAGTTCGATCCAGGCGCCGTCGGAGGTCATGGGGCCGCCCCAGCGGTGGTCCCAGTGTTC
The DNA here is from genome assembly GCA_022710255.1 of Candidatus Hydrogenedentota bacterium. GTDB lineage: Bacteria > Hydrogenedentota > Hydrogenedentia > Hydrogenedentales > CAITNO01 > JAAYBJ01. Next base: position 8,164 of record JAKLHG010000104.1, on the reverse strand, counting down.
GGGTATATCACGCACGAATCCGGTAAGCACATTCGCCGCCTTGCTGCTTTCCACTTCGCCTGAAGCGACCACTTCAGAGGCCTTACGGGCCAGGTCCGCCGGGTCCTCGTTTTTCAGCTGCTTGATAGTCTGGTCGTCCCGGAGCAGGTGCTGTTGATAGGCCTTGAGCAGCGGCTTGTTGTCGAACAGCGCCTGCGGCAGGATGCCTTCTTTCACGCACAAGGCGGCCGCGGTGCCGATGGCCTGTCCTTCCACGGAGCAGGTGCCCATGACCCGGGTGGAGGTCAGCGCCACGTGGGACGTGCTGATGTTGCGTCCCGCCATGAACAGGTTGGGCACGTTTACGGAATACAAAGCGCGCAGGGGAATATTATAGACTTCGGGGATTTTGATGGAGTGGGAGGGGGGAATGTCGGAATCGTAGAAGCCGCCGGAGGTGTGGTTGTCAAAGGGCCAGCCGCCGATGGCGACGGCATCCTCGAAGTCGCCGTTCTTGCCTTCGAGATCAGCCTGGATCAGGACATGGGGGCCGATGAGGCGGCGGCTCGAGCGTTTGCCCGGGATCATGCCCACCCAGTTCATGCCCCAGGTGGCGCTGTCAGGGTGGTTGCCGGAGTTCTTGATGTAATCCCACACGCCCATCACAATGGACAGCAGTTCAAAACGGATTTTCTCATTGTCGCGGATGGCGTCCAGTTGGCCGCCCCATTCGATCCACCAGTACCCGTATTCCCAGGAGTGGGTCTTGCGCAGACGCAGCTGGTCGCTCGTGATTTTTTGCGCCCAGCGCGGCGGCGTGAAGGGGATCGGATAGCCATAGTCGCGCGACGTAAACAAAATGCTGCTGCCCATGGTCTCCGGTCCGGCCGTTTCCGGCGCCAGCGATTCGTTGTACTGATCGCGCGCCTCGTGGCCCGTGCGGAATGCAGCGCCCGCCTCCAACCCGAGCCGGCAGTCGCCGGTGCAGTCAGCATAAAGGGTTGCCTGAATCCGGTAAATATGTTCGGTGAGATCATTGCGCACCCAGGCCCGGCGTATCGCTCCGTTTTCCATCTCCACGCGATACAAGGAGGCATCGAGGAGCAGCGTGATGTTCGGTTCGGAAACGATCTTGTCATAAAGCATCAGGTCCCACAGTTCCCACGCCCAGTGGGGGTTGCGGACGGCGTCTTCGATGCGGAGTTCTTCGAGAATACCGCCTTCGCGCCAGCCGGGGTGGCCCTTATGATGGTTGGCGCCCACAATGTGCATGCGCACCTCGCTGCTCGCGTTGCCGCCCAGGCGCGACCGGTTCTGAACGAGCACCACCTTCGCGCCGTTACGCGCCGCCGCAAGGGCCGCGCACACCCCCGCCATGCCGCCCCCGGCGACCAGGAAGTCGCAGGAAAGGTCCACCGAGGTCATGTTCGGCTCATCGGCAGGAGGCCCCGCGGCTTTCGTGATAGCGTCAAAATCCGGCGGGGTGAAGGACGTTTCTTCCGCATGAATTTCCGGCACATGCACAGCGAGCGTATAGGTGGAAAGCGCGCCCAGAGCGCCGATGTTCCGTATGAAGTCACGACGGTTGCAGGGATGTTTTTGGGACATGGGTTGGAGCCTCCTGTTTTTTGCTTGTGTTTATGGGATAGTACTATGCGGGAAATCTGGTTTAAAAGCAAGTAGACACCCCAATAAACGGTAGGAGCGCCTATCCGTACATGGCCCATTAAAAAGAAATTTGACAAGAGTCGGGGGGGGGGGTACAATACGTCGAAATAACAAGAGTAGAGGCATATTTTTAAGTGCAGGGACTTTAACAATATCAAGGATGTCAACACTATGCGGTACGTAGGAATGTGTTTTATGGCGGCGTGTCTTTGTGGTTCCATCTGCGCTTTTGCGGTGACAGGTGGCGCTCCTTCGGCGGTAAGGTCGTTGGAAACCGGAGGCAGCTATGACGACACGACAGGTCTCACCGACAACGACGTTGGCAGCGCGGAGGTTAAAGACGTCATCCCCCATCCGGCGGATGGAAATACGGACTGGCGCCTGGTATTGAGCGAAGCCATCGCCTATCTGAGTGGCTGGCAACAGGGCAGCAACCCAATGGCCTATGCCATACGGGCAGCCTATCTATGGCAGAATGGCGAGTGGTATCACTACGATGCGGAGATGATCGCCCCTCTGTGCTGGGTGCTGGGAGCTGTTGAACCCGAAGGGGAAGGCGAGGGCGAATGTCAAGATGATGAAGACTGTGACGACAGCGACCTGTGTACGGACGACAGTTGCGACCCGGCCACGGGTTGCGTGCACACGCCGATAAACTGCGACGACGGTAATGCGTGCACGACGGATGTGTGCGATCCGCTTGAAGGCTGTGTGCACACGCCGGTGTACTGCGATGACGGCGTGGCATGCACGGTGGACAGTTGCGACCCGGCGACGGGGTGCGTGAACACGCCGGACGACACGCTTTGCGATGACGGCAACGCATGCTCGGACGGTTCCTGTGACCCGGCGACAGGCTGCGTGTTCGCGCCGATAACCTGCGACGACGGCAACGCATGCACGGAGGACAGTTGCGACCCGGCGACGGGTTGCGTGTTTGCGCCGATAACCTGCGACGACGGCAACTCATGCACGGACGACGGTTGCGACCCGGCGACGGGCTGCGTGTTCGCGCCGATAACCTGCGACGACGGCAACGCATGCACAAACGACAGTTGCGACCCGGCTACGGGCTGCGTGTCCGTGCCGATAACCTGCGACGACAGCGACCTGTGCACAGACGACGGTTGCGACCCGGCCAGCGGTTGCGTGCAAACGCCAATAGACGTGGACGACGGCATTGAGTGTACGGTAGACACGTGCGACGCGGCGACGGGTCACGTGAACGCGCCGAACGACGCTCTGTGTGACGACCTGATAGCCTGCACGGTGGACACGTGCGACGCGGCGACGGGTTGTGTGAACACTCCGAACGACGCTGCGTGCGACGACCTGATAGACTGCACGGTGGATACGTGTGACGCGGCGACGGGTTGCGTGAACACGCCGAACGACACTGCGTGCGACGACGGAAATCCCAATACGGTAGACACCTGCGACCCGGTAAGAGGTTGCGTGTACACGCTGAACGTTATGCTACCGGGCGATGTGCCACTCGAACTGGTGTGGATTCCTTCGGGCAGTTTCCAGATGGGCCGGTACCCGGGCGAGGCGGACAGTTACATGAGCGAAGACCCGCAGCATCCGGTGACGCTGGCGTACGGATTCTGGATGGGCAAGTACGAGATCACGCAGCAGCAGTGGCTGGCGGTGCGCGGTTCGTGGCCGGGCACGGCGCCCTCTGCCACGTATGGCTTGGGCAACACCTATCCGGCCTACTACATCTCCTGGGATGACACGAAGAATTTTATTACGTCGCTGAACGCCCATATCGTGAGCAGCGGGCAAGGGCCGCTGACGGTGCGTCTTCCCAGCGAGGCGGAATGGGAGTATGCCTGCCGGGCGGGCACGACCACGCGCTTCTACTTTGGCGATTCGCTGGGTTGCGCCGTCGACTGTTCGGATTGCGCGGCGGGCACGCTGCCGGGTAACCGGACGGCCTACATGTGGTACTGCGGCAACAACAGCCCGAGCGGTAGCAAGGCCGTGGGCGGTAAAACGGCGAATGCCTTTGGCCTGTACGACATGAGCGGTAATGTATACGAGTGGTGCGAAGACGATTATCATAGTAGTTACACAGGCGCGCCGACCAATGGCAGTGCGTGGGTGGATTCGCCACGGGCCTCGATCCGGTTGCTCCGGGGCGGCAGCTGGGGCAGCCACGGCGCCGGGAACTGCCGTTCGGCGTTTCGGTACAGCGCCGCGCCGGGCTATCGGTACTACGCCATCGGGTTCCGCTTGGCCGCAGTTCGTTGATTCCTGTCGAGCCAAGAGCGGTCGAGCGTAGGCTCCAGAAGGGATGGGACGTGGTGAGCGGAGCGAATCCGAGCGGAGCGAGCGTCCATCCCTTCTGGGGGCCGTAGCGAGGGCAGGCGTGGTTTTTTTGAATTGTTCTTGTCGGGTCTGGGGCGAAGCCCCAGCGAATTTTTTTGGAAACGTGCATGCAGTACAAGTTTTTTGGAATTCCCGCGATGGGCGTCGAGCAGGCGGAAGCGGAACTGAACGTTTTCTTGCGCGGCCACCGGGTGACTGCGGTGCAGCGGGAACTGGTTCGAGAAGGGGGCGGCGCGTATTGGGCGCTGTGCGTGGAATACATCGAAGGCGCCGGGGGCGCCGTTCCGGGCAAGGCGGGCAGCCGTCCGCGTGTGGACTACAAGGAAGTACTCTCAGAGGCCGATTTCGCGGTGTACAGCCGTCTACGAGAGCGGCGGCGGGAACTGGCGGAGCAGGAGGCGGTACCGGTCTATGCGGTATGCACGAACGAGCAACTGGCGGAAATGGCGAAGCGTCGTGTGAGCACGCCGGGGGGCTTGCAGGAAATCGAGGGCTTCGGGGAAGCGAAGGCGGCGAAATACGCGGCGGGTTTACTCGAAGTCCTGGGGGCGAGCGGAGCATCAAATGAAGCGGGCGGGTAATCTGATGGTGGAGATTGCGGATCGCGAGAACCTCGCGTTGGCGTTCTGGAAAGCGCAAAAGGGGAAACGGGCGCAGCCCGAGACGATACGCTTTCGCGAGAACCTCGAGCCCGAGCTTGCGCGGCTGCGTTCCGCGTTGTTAGAGGGTCCGCTTGGCCTGGGTCCCTATCGAAGTTTCACGGTGCATGATCCGAAGGAGCGGGTCATCTGCGCCGCGCCGTTCCAGGACCGGGTATTGCACCATGCTGTGATGAATGTGTGCCATGGGTCGTTCGAGGCGTACCAGGTGTACGACAGCTACGCGTGCCGCGTGGGCAAGGGCACGCACAAGGCGGTCGAGCGCGCCCGCGCGTTTGCGGGGCGCCATCGGTATTATCTGAAGCTGGATATCCGGCGGTATTTCGACAGCATCGATCACAAAATCCTTAAAAGGCAGATGCGGTGCCGTTTCAAGGACCGGCGATTGATCGAGATTCTGGACGCCATCATCGGCAGCTACGAGACGGCGCCGGGAAAGGGCCTGCCCATCGGGAATCTGACCAGCCAGTACTTCGCCAACCATTACCTGGGTGCCTTGGACCATTTCGTGAAAGAAACGCTGCGCTGCCGGGCTTACGTGCGGTACATGGATGACTTCGTGCTATGGGACGACGACCGCGGGCAGTTGAAGGCGTGGCGCAATGAAATAGGGGCCTGGATCGCGGAAACGCTTCGGCTGGAGATCAAACCGGACTGCCTGAACCGATGCGGAGCGGGCATGACCTTCCTGGGCTACCGGGTCTTTCCCGCGAGCGTCACGCTGGCGCGCAGGAGCCGGGTCAGGTTCCGGCGGAAGATGACGGCGGCGCACGAGGAATATCTTTCCGGGGAATGGAGCGAAGCGGAAGCCGCACGGCACGTCGAGCCGCTCATCGCCTTTGTGCGGCATGGCTGCTGTGAGGGAATGAGACGGAGAGTTCTGGCAAGGCTTTAGGGCGTCATCCACGGGCCTCGAACCGGATGATCCGGGGCGGCAACTGGAACAACAACGCCAGGAACTGCCGATCGGCGTATCGGAACAACAACACGCCGGGCAATCGGAACAACAACATCGGGTTCCGCTTGGCCGCAGCTCGACAGGAAGCGCCGGAGTGCGCCTGACGAACCGGATGACGTCCTGTCCCCGGCGCTGAACCGTGGCGGGGCAAACCCTCGAAGGCCAGGCGGGGCTGGTAGCGCGTGATGCGCGAAGGTCCCGCCTGGCCGAATTTGGTGAAGGCTGAAGTGTACAGGTTGAAGTATGAATTGCGTGCGGCAGTAACTATGCTTTAAACTGTAGTCATGAAAAAACCTTTGCGTGTATATGCGGACACCTCGGTATTCGGCGGCATATTCGATGATACATTTATGGTTCCGAGCCGTTGGACTAAACGGCTTCGCCGTGGATGTTTATCTGGAAGTCCGCAAAACAGGGACAGACTACTAAATAGCAGTATCTGCTCAACGGCTTATCTGCAACGGTCTTGGGCTATTTAGCAGTCAGTCCCTGTTTTGCTCTGTCTTCTTGTTTGCGTTTAGTCCAACGAAGTTTTTCAGTTGGCAAGGCAACTGAAAAAGCTTATTCGTTTTGAACTGATATCTTCGGCATTGGTGGTTGACGAACTTGCCGCTGCCCCGGACAGGGTACGCTCTTTCTTTCGGAACCTTGCCGGCTATGTGCAAATCCAAGGTATATCCAGGGAGGCGGTTGAGTTGCGCAACGCGTATCTGGCCGCCGGGATTGTTGGCCCTGCATCGCATGACGACGCCCAACACGTAGCGTTGGCAACCGTATTGGATTGCTGGGCAATAGTCAGTTGGAATTTCCGGCATATCGTACACGCCCGAAAGATTCCGTATTACAATGGCGTTAACCAGGGAGAAGGATACAAGACCATTGCGATCCATACACCGCAGGAGGTGATTGAGTATGAAGACAAAGAAGTTTGACTGTGTCGAGATGAAGCACAAAGGCGCACGGAAAGTCTACGCGGCTACCCGTGGCATGACGGTGGATGAGGAGGTCATGTACTGGCGGCAACGAACTAACGAGGCGCGCCGCTGGCTTGCGGAGGGTATAGGTGGTAAACCTAAATGTGGAAGTGCCGTCAATCTGTGAAGTGTTTCTCTGGCTCCCAAATTCCTGTTGCTCTTGTGGTACACCACCGGATGGACTACCTGTTGACTTGGAACTACAAACACATTGCCAACGCACGGATGCTTCCGAAATTGCATCAAGCGCTCAAAGACCTGGGCTGCTGGATCCCCATAATCTGTACCCTGGAGGAAATGCTCGATGATGATGCCTACTAACCAGGGCCAAGGCTGCGACACTACAATCGCAGCCCTACACAAGATACGGGAACGGTTGTCGGATGCCTGCAACGGCGACATACGCGCCATCAGTGCAGCCGCGCGAAAGCGACAGCGGGAATCCGGACGCCCAACCGTCTCATACGCAAAAAGTCCGGGCGAGAATACCCGGACAGTCTCAAAATAAATCGGGCGTTCTGCAACTGGCTAAGCCAGGGGCCTGGGCTGACGGCCTGCTACGATATGAACACGACCGGCGCCAGACGGTGGTATCCGCTCCACATGTAAGCCGAGTGTGAATGCGCTGCAGCATGGGATGCTGCCGTGCCTTAACACAGGCTCTACAGTTTCACGTCGGACACGAACCCGGGCGACACGGCGAAGCGCTGCAATGATTATCCCTCTGGTTCCCAAATGGAATTTGGGAACCAGTTGAATGCATTGTTTCTGTCCTAAGCGTCCTACCGGTCCCACAGGTCCTCCATCTTTTTCTGTAACCGGCATGCGTGGTTGCTCTTCCCGCTTTTTACAATCTGTTAAAAATCATTGCTAAATTCCCACCGCTGCATTATAATCATGGTGTTACAGAACCGACCGAGTTATGAATGCCAATTTTTAGGAGATACAGGCATGTATTACCGGGTTGCACGATGGGGGATAACATTTATGTGCTTGTTGGTGGCGGCTGTTGCATTTCAAGATAGTGCCGCCGTGGTGGCGGTACAAGAGCAGCCGGAAATCCAGGAAGCAGGAACACTTTCTACGCATCCTGCGGACCTGGATTCCAACTGGCGCATCGTGTTGAGCGAGGCGATATCCTATCTCGCCGGCTGGCAGCAGGGGAGTAATCCTATCGCTTATGCCATCCGTGCCGCCTATCTTTGGCAGAACGGCGAAGAATATCATTATGATGCCGGTCAAGAACCGCCCGTATGCTGGGTGCTTGGGCCTATGCCAGGTGAAGCCGATTGCAATGACGGTATTGACAATGATTTGGACACCTTTGTGGACTGCGATGATTGGGACTGCGACAGTTCCCCCTACTGTAATCCCGAGTCCATTTGTAATGATGGTCTAGACAACGACGGGGATACCTTTGTGGACTGCGATGATTGGGACTGCGACAGTTCCCCCTATTGTAACCCCGAGGCCATTTGTGATGATGGCCTGGACAACGACGGGGATTCCTTTGTGGACTGTGACGACTACGATTGCGATGACTCCCCTTCCTGCAACAGTGAGTACAGTTGTAACGATGGAATAGACAACGA
>JAKLHG010000103.1:250-9847 GCA_022710255.1 Candidatus Hydrogenedentota bacterium | reverse complement strand
TTTCACTGACTTTACCCGCAGGTATATTGCTCATGCGGTCTTTGAACCAGGCTTCTGTTTCCTCCAGCGAAGGGGGATCGCCCATGTAGAGCACTTCCGGTCCCAGCACATTAAGTTCTTTCGCCAAGTCCAGCAACCCTTCCTGTCCGAAGGCTGACAGCATATCACGGCCCGGCAAGCGGCACGGTAGATTGTAGGAAGCCGCAATACGAATGAAACGTTCATGATAAGCGGATTCATATTGCATCGCACCCATATGGGAATCGATATGGGTTATATCAATCCCCGTAGCCAATGCCCTGTCGATTTGGGCACGCACTTCCTTTTCCGCCTCGTCCAGAATTCCCAACGCGTAGATGTCGAATACGTCCCCGTGGAAATAACCTTTCTCCGTGCATAAGGTCGGAACGGCGGTACGCCCCAGAACGGGCCCCCATTTATAGTTGCCCCATTCACTGGTAAGGGTTGTGTGGACCCCCAGATTTGCCTGTGGGTTGTCCAAGCCAAACTTAATCGCTTCCTCGACCCAGGGACAACAAAACATGATGGTTGACGAAGTTACCGCTCCCGTTTTCAATACCTTAAACGTTCCCTCGTTCGTGGCATGATTCATACCGAAGTCATCGGCGTTCACAATTAACACGCGCGTTGTGGGGGAAAAACCAAGGCGTTCAACCAGGGAGAGTTCTTTACTTTCAGGACGGGCTTCTTCCGCAACGGTTCGCAGGGAGAAAACGGTGCAGAGTAAGATGAGGAAAAAAATACGCATGAGGGACACTCCTGAGTTATAGTGTAGGGATATCGCCGCACTGGGCTCTTCACTTCGCCCACTTGAGATTTACAGCACCGACACTGTGTCTCAAAAAACTAATCCAAGGCAAGCAAACGATCGAATATAATTTTGGCAAGACGGCTCTTTTCCGCGTGTTCCAGTTTCTCCGGCTCTTGGCCTGGAACCAAAATATAAGCGTCGGCATGATCGGCGCCAATCGCGCAGTCTTCTCCTCCGATGGTATTGGCAATTATCATATCCAACCGCTTTTGCCGCAGTTTATGTGCCGCTTTTAACAGCAGGTCTTCAGACTCCGCAGCAAAACCTACAACGCGCTGTTCGGGTCGTTTAGCGTCGGCGACCGCGGCTATGATGTCGCGATTGGGCGTTAAACGAAGAAGGATATGGTCCGTCCCGCGTTTTATTTTGCTCGTTTCAGGCCTTTCAATCTTATAATCCGCCACGGCGGCTGCACCGATAATGACGTCATATTCATTCATGCACGATAGTACTGCGTCATACATTTCATCCGCTGTGTTTACTTGAATTGCTTTAACGCCATAAGGGGGACTCACCTGCGCTGGGCCTGTAATCATGCCTACTTCCGCACCTCGGCATAAGGCTTCAAGCGCCAGGGCGCGCCCCATTTTCCCGGAAGAACGGTTGCCGATGAAACGGACAGGATCTATGGGTTCGTGGTTCGGCCCGCTGGTTATTAAGATCCGTTTTCCGGAAAAGTCTTTATCCTGATGCAAGGCACAAAACGCCGCATCGAGGATGTCCGGAATATCGGCCAGGCGCCCTGCACCTTCCGTGCCGCAAGCCAGTCTCCCCGATGCCGGACCAACAAAAGCGGCGCCGCGTTCAAGCAATACGCTGATATTGGCCTGTGTCGCCGGATGGGTGTACATATTGGTGTTCATGGCGGGAGCGAAGAGCAGCGGGGCGCGCGTCGCCAGCAATGTCGTGCTGAGCCAGTCATCCGCGATACCGCAGGCCGCCTTTGCCAGTATGTTGGCGGTGGCCGGCGCGACAAGACACAGGTGCACGCGCTGAGCGACGGCAATATGGCCCTGTTCCGGATTCGTAATAAGCGGAAACATGTCCGTGATGACAGGCGTTCCCGTAATGGCCTCCAATGCTGCCGGCTGCACCAGATGCCGGGCCGAGGCGGTCAAGGCACAGTCCACCCGTACACCCTGTTCCCGGAGCCTGGAAGCCAACTCGCACGCTTTATACGCCGCAATGGAACCGCATACCCCCAATAGCACGTTTTTTTCAGCGAAGGACAGCATGGCTGTCTATTCTTCTGTTTCCAATGTCTCCTCTTCTCCGGAGGTGACATAAGACAGTTTCCCGGCCAAGACATCCTCCAACGCTTTAATGGTAGGTTTTTGTGACCGCAGGGAAGAGCCGAAGCCCCGAGGTTCATTTTTAGCCAGATGTATCGCACGGGCTGACGCTACAATCACAAGGCGGTATAGACTGTCAAATTTTTCCTTGAAATCATCTACACAATAGGGGGATGGCATAAAAATACTCCTGTCTGCTTTACAATGTCGGGGGTCGCGGACCAAAACACCGTCTACTCCCTTGACAGTATAGCATATAAAGGTTGTTTTACTTTAATTTTATCCCGCAGGAGTGTTCAGAGGACGCACTTCCCTGAATAATCTTAACCAGGGCCTTTACCGCTACGTCCAGGTCATCATTTACGACACAATGATCGAATTCAGCAACAGCCGCCATCTCATTGTGGGCGTTTTTCAGTCGAACTTCCATATCCGCAGGCGTGTTCACGCCCCGAAGGACTAGACGTTTTTTCAGGGTTTCCAGGTCGGGGGGGACTATAAATATCGAGCACATCTGCGGGTAAAGCCGTTTTATGCTGCGCATGCCCTGCACATCTAATTCAAGCACCACTGTTCCTCCGGCAAGGAGCCGGCGTTCTATTTCAGATTTATGCGTGCCATAAAGATGTCCATGCACTTCCGCCCATTCGGCGAATCTGCCTGCTGTGATGTCCTCCAGGAATTGTTCGCGGGAGATGAAATAGTAGTCTCTGCCTTCCGCTTCGCCGGGACGAGGAGGACGCGTGGTTGCGGAGACTGTCACGCTCAAATGCGGCAATTCACGACGGACCATGCCCAGCAGGGTGCTTTTTCCCGCACCGGAGGGCGCGGACACTACAATAATACAGCCGGTTTCCGTCATCTTTTGACTACTATTCCAGATTTTGGATTTGTTCGCGAATCTTTTCAATTTCCGTTTTGATTTCTATAATGTCCCTGCTCGCTTCAACATCACGCAACTTGGAACCCAAGGTATTGGCTTCTCGCAGCATTTCCTGCACGAGAAAATTCATATCCCGGCCTATGGGCCCGGCAGAGGCCATTATATCGCGCGCATGAACCATATGTGCCCTGAATCTTACCAGTTCTTCCGTAACATCCATGCGGTCCGCCATAAGGGCCACTTCCATGGCAAGACGCTCTTCTTTTACGCCAACCTCTGCGTTAATTTCTAAAATGCGGCGGCGTAGTTTTTCATCGTGCAGTGAAAGCAGCTCTGGCGCGCGTTTTCCCACGTTGTCTACAAGTTTGTCGAGTGTTCCCAGATGTTCCGATATCGCTGAGCCCAGAGCAAGGCCTTCCTTCGCGCGCACTTCATTAAGGCGGGAGACCGCGATTTTCAAGGCTTCTACGAGCTGAAAGCCGATTTCTTCAAGGTCCAGTTCTTCTTCCTCGGGCACAATGACACCTTCCAGGGCGATTAGGCTATCGAGAGACAAGGCATCCGTTGAAGACATCAAGTGCATCAGTCCCCGCGCAGCCTCGATATAAAAGCGCGCCCGCTCGGTGTCCAATCGTATTTTCGGCGCAACCCCGAGGCTGCGGCCGTGACGGATATTGATGGATACCTTTCCTCTGGATAAAAGGTCCTTTACGGTATCGCGCAAAGAGGACTCCAATACCGTCCATTGGTTTGGCAGGCGAAACGACACGTCCAGAAACCGGTGATTCACACTGCTGATCTCAATAACGGCGCTTTCTCCGCAGATTTCAGTCTCATACCGCGCAAACCCTGTCATACTGTATGCCATGCTCGTATCCCATGCCGGTTCATGATCATTAATTCAGATGTGTTATTCGTTGGCGCCTGCTTTGTTCGCTTAAGTATATACTACCGCTTCCGCATCCACCAAAACGTGCTGATGGAGTTTTTTATGTTCATAACGGAATGGGTGTCATGGTATTTATCCCGAAGAATACGGTATGCTTTACGCTATCGTTAAGAGAAAATACCCGGGAGGGTGCAACCATGAGAAATCTGTTTCTCTTGGTTTGCGTCGCCCGGATAAAGGACAGGTATGGATTTCATATTAAGCAAAGAAGAAAACGAAGCCTTATTCCACTTCGGCCTCGCCGTGAATGTCGATGCCCGGAATCGGTACTTGATAGAGGATCTTATAATACGGGCGAACGCTGGAACCGCTTCGCGCCAGACGCAATTTGCCAGCCTGCTGGCGGATGCTTTTAATGGATATGGAAGTCACGCTTCCGCCGGTTTTTCCGCGGCCCGTTCAGGCGAAGTACTGGCGCTGATGTTGCTTCATGAAGTCTATCGGCACTTGATTGCACTGCATTCGCTTCTGCGATACCCACGTATGCTTGCCGCCGGGTTAACCCATGTCCGCGATACCCTCGGTCAAGAACAGACTGAAAACGTGTTTACCGCTCTCATGGACTACTATCCTTTGCGACCCATGTCCGGGTCAGGAATGTCGTCCACGGAATTTCTTGCCGGGTCTGATGGAAGAATACCGAATAGCGAACGCACTCTATGGGAAATGATGATTCTACAGGTTGACCACGAAAATCCCGCATTGCAGAAATACCGGGAACTTTTTGACGATGCCGCCGTATCTGCCCATGTGCCCCTGCGTGAATTCATGCGTCAATTTGACCTTTGGCTGCAACGTCAACCTCCATCCCCCGATACAAATCTTACATTGCTTGAAACGCTTCGGGAACCTGCCCGTGTTTGCCCCGGCTCCCTGGAAGGGCAAATCGAATACATAATGGAACGGTGGCGGTCCGTGCTCCCCCCCTTTCTTTTTGAGCAGTGGCTGATTGCCCGGGGGATTATGCGGGAAGAGACTTTGTACAGAGGACACGGCGGGGGCCCGGCCTATGCTCCCTCGTTCACCGGAGAGGAGTATGCCGAGCCGGAGGCGTTTACTCCGGATGAAGACTGGATGCCGAAGGTCGTTCTCCTGGCCAAACTGGCCTATGTCTGGCTGGACCAACTTTCGAGAAAATATGGCAGGCGGCTCTACTATCTGAGCGATATACCCGATGCGGAACTCGACCTTCTGGCGCGGTGGGGATTTAATGGATTGTGGCTCATTGGCGTGTGGGAACGATCCCCTGCCTCCCAGGAAATAAAGCAGCGTATGGGTAACCCGGAGGCGGCCGCGTCCGCCTACAGCCTCTACGATTACACAATCGCACAGGATCTGGGTGGCGAAGCCGCCTTACAGGATCTGGCCCGCCGGGCACGGCAGCGCGGCATCCGTCTGGCTGGAGATATGGTGCCCAATCATATGGGCCTGTATTCAAAGTGGGTTATCGAGCATCCTGAACGGTTTTTACAGCTCGATACTCCCCCATTTCCCGCCTACTCCTTTTCAGGGCCGGACCTGTCCAGAGATGACCGGGTCGGCCTGTTTATCGAAGAGGGGTATTGGACTCATCGCGACGCCGCAGTGGTTTTCAAACGTACTGATAAATGGAGCGGGGGAAGCGTCTATATTTACCATGGTAACGACGGGACGAGTATGCCATGGAACGATACGGCCCAACTGAATTTCCTGCGGGAGGATACGAGGGAGGCGGTGATTCAGACTATCGTCCAGGTGGCGCGCCGTTTCCCCATAATACGTTTCGATGCGGCCATGACGCTGGCCAAACGCCATTATCAACGGCTCTGGTTTCCCAAGCCGGGCGAAGGCGGTGCAATCCCATCAAGAGCCGGTTTCGCCTTGTCCAGAGAAAACTTCGACCGGGTCTTCCCGAACGAATTCTGGAGAGAAGTGGTCGACCGGATTGCCCGGGAAGCCCCCGATACCTTGCTGCTTGCTGAGGCTTTCTGGCTGATGGAAGGGTATTTCGTCCGCACTTTGGGAATGCATCGTGTCTATAACAGCGCGTTCATGAACATGCTGAAAATGGAAGACAACAGCAAGTACCGGCAGACCCTAAAAAATGTGCTTGAATTTACTCCGGAAGTACTGCAGCGTTTTGTGAACTTTATGAACAACCCCGATGAAGACACTGCTGAGGCGCAGTTCGGAAAGGGAGACAAGTATTTTGGTGTGGCCGTTATGCTGGTCACGATGCCGGGACTTCCCATGTTCGGACATGGGCAGGTGGAAGGACTTACCGAAAAGTATGGCATGGAATACAGGCGCGCCTACAAGGAAGAAGACAGCGACCGGGTATTTTTAGAGCGCCATGAGCGGGAAATATTCCCACTCATGCGGAAACGCTATCTCTTCAGTGATGCCCGTCATTTCGCCTTGTTCGATTTCACAACCGCCGGGGGCTGGGTGGATGAAAATGTATTTGCCTATTCCAATCGTTGTGACGGCGAACACACGCTGATCGTGTATAACAATGCCTACACCACCACGCAAGGAGTTTTGCATACTTCCACCGCGATAAACACGGGCAAAGGCGATGCCAGGGCGCTTGAGCGCCGTCCCCTGTCGGAGGCGTTGGCGCTGGACACCGACCCTCGCGCCTATGTTATATGGCGCGATGCCCGAACAGGGTTGGAATATCTGCATTATTGCGGTGATTTGGCTGAAAAGGGGTTACATTTGGAATTACATGCCTATGAGTACAAGGCGTTTATTTCTCTCAGATATGTCTATGACACCGATACTTCCTGGGGCCGGTTGCACGGCAAACTGAGCGGCCGGGGGGTTCCGAACATTCAGGAAACCTATCTTGAAATGCATCTCGCCGCTATTTTAGAGCCTTTCTTGGATTTTATGAAACCAGACATGATTCGCCAAGTTCTTCTTCATACCGATGTCACGGACGTGTTGGGCGCCTGGCGCGCACGGTTCCTGGAGTTTCTGCAAGGAATCAATGCTTTCGTAGGTTCGAAATGGGATGCCGAGGCGATAGCCGATACCGTGGAGACCGATTTGCACTTTCTGCGCAAGATGATGCGCACGCTGGCAGGGCTCAGACTCCCGAAACCGGTGCAGGCCTATCTTCAGGAAATGCTGCCTGACCAGAAAGGTACTCCTGAAGACCAGATTGCCTTCTGGCGGGTGCCGCTCGTGTACTGCCTGATGCGGGGCCTTGCCATTCTGCGAACGGAGGAAACTAACCTGAAGGCGGACCTCTCGGGAACTGGGAAAGACATTTCCATGCCGGCTCTGAAGGATGAGACACCGGTGAACCGGTTGATGAAAGATTGGCTGCTCATGAAACCGGTGGCCCGGGCGTTTGAGTCTTTGGACGGTGATGCCTGGCGCGCCTTGCAGGATGCCCGCCTTGTCGCTGTCTGCCTTGGTCACCGTGCCGACTTGCTGGCCTTGCAAACGGAAATCTGGGGGCCGGTTTTATATGGCCTGTTTGAAGATGATGAAATGCGCCAGATACTCATGATGCACTGGCATGATGGAAGAAGATGGATAAATAAAGAACAACTTGAACGGGCGCTGGTCATGCTCTTCATTTCGAATGTTATAGTGTTGGACACAAACAAAAAGGCGGATAGCGCTCAAGTCACGGCTTGCCTTGAGAATATACAGGAACTGTTGCAGACTGCGGCCGATATGGGATATGACATCAACTGGACCATGAATGTGTTGAAATGAAACCTCGGGAGAAATGAAATATGGTGTCCATATGTATGGCAGGCGCCATGGGGCGCATGGGAAGAAGGATTCTTGAACTGGCAGCGGAAATGGAGGGCATCGTCATTGGGGGCGCCTTCGACATGCCTGAGTTCTCGGGAAGGGAAGTCCAGGTTGCCGATCGCAATGGCAACATTCAAACAGTTGTCGTTGGCGGCGAGGTAACCTGCCAGGTAAAAAATGCGGAGGTGCTCATTGACTTTACCAGTGCCCGCTCTTGTGTAGATAATGCGCGGGCCGCTGTCCAGGCCGGCTTGTCGGCCGTGATAGGTGTAACAGGCCTTTCTGATACTCAAGTTGACGAATTGCGTGTTATTGCGCGGGGAGGCGCCATTGTTTACGCGCCCAATATGAGTCTGGGCGTCAACCTCCTGTTTAAACTCACGGAAGAGGTGGCAAAACTCCTGGGATTGGCCTACAACGTGGAGATAACGGAAATTCATCACAATCAGAAGAAAGACAGTCCCAGCGGCACGGCGGTCCGGCTTGCCGAACAAGCGGCACGCGGCTTGGGTCTGGACTACCCTTCGGATGCCGTCTTCGGCCGGGAAGGTATGGTTGGCGGACGGCCTGAGCGTCAAATAGGGGTTCATGCCCTGCGGGGCGGTGATGTCGTCGGAGAACACACCGTTGCATTTATCGGTCACGGCGAGCGCATCGAACTTACGCATAAAGCGCACAACCGGGATAACTTCGCGCGAGGAGCGCTGCGCGCGGCCCTCTTCGCCGCATCGGCCGCCCCGGGCCTATATGACATGCAAGACGTATTAGGATTGAAATAGGCCTGCCCCCCCGCTTCGGTTCAACCCAGGTTTTCCTCGGGTTTGGTTTGTTGCACCGGTTCGGGCAGTTCGCGTAAAAGCGCCGGTCCTTTCGTCCACAACCACCAAAGATGTTCCAGAGTGGGTGTTAATCTGTCATAGGTCTGGACGGTCGCCGGAGAAAAGGCTTCCTCCCAGGCTTTCCGCTGTGCGCCGCTGTCGCAACTGGCCAGGTACACATACCTCAAGGACGAGTTGCTCTTTTGGGGAACATCCTCGGGACGATACATTTCACCGGACAGCAGCAGGCCGGCTGCGGTACCGTGAGAACCCACAAAAACAAACGTGCCATGCTGTACGGCAAGGTTCAGTGTGTCTCGGTTAAGCGGTAGCAGCACCGCGGTCCCGGGCCCCCAGCGGCGAACGGATTCTCGGGATAACCGATACATGGCTAGCGAAAAAAGTGGACGCGGAAACATCCCCAAGTCATCATAGAGCATAAATGTTTTACCCCGCGAGGGATCTTGCGAGGCCAGACATTCCGCGTTTAGCGTCATCGGTACGGTCAAAAGAACTACACAGAACAAAAAACTAACGGTGACGATGCCTATTCGATGAAGAAAGGGATACCTTGCCAGAATACCAAGAAACGGAACAGCCTTTGACGATCCCCACAGGCAGCGCCAGACGCTATAAAGCCAAAAAACGCTCCAAACCAATAGACACTTGCGCCCAAGGCTGAGAATCCAAACTTCCCCGGTACGGGCGTCCAGCAACTCCCGATGGTACACCATAAGAACGGACAGCGCCAAAACAGACAGTGTCAGGAAAATACCTGTAATACCGAGTAAAGCCCACAAGTTCAAGGCCTGCGTTACATGGGTTTTCCAGTAGGCTGAACCACGCATTTTCCGGTCAATGCATACTACCGGAGCCAGTCCGATATAGAGGCAGACGACAAGAAACCGGACACCTCCTGCGGGCTTTACTTCA
This sequence comes from Candidatus Hydrogenedentota bacterium, assembly GCA_022710255.1. Lineage (GTDB taxonomy): Bacteria > Hydrogenedentota > Hydrogenedentia > Hydrogenedentales > CAITNO01 > JAAYBJ01. Next base: position 384 of record JAKLHG010000103.1, on the reverse strand, counting down.
ACTTCATTGAATAAAATAGTGCTTTCGGTTGGTCCTTTGGGTTCTTGCACTGGAGTACGTTTCCTTGACAATCATGTTAACAGAACATGAGGCCGACAGAAAACGTGTCGGCATTTCGCCGACCGTTCGTTTCC
>JAKLHG010000103.1:0-240 GCA_022710255.1 Candidatus Hydrogenedentota bacterium | reverse complement strand
TTAGGGCTATGGGACCATGCTGGTATTCTGGAGAGAAGATAACGATACACGCAACCCTTTCAAAGCATCGTAATCGGTCAGGTTCCGTCTGAGCGGGGTTATACTGATTTTGTTGTTGCCAATCGCTTCAAAGTCGGACCCTGCGTCAATGTAATGATCCGGTTGCGCTCCGCCAATCCAATAGTAGGTGCCGTCGCGCGGATCTTTCCGCTCTATAATTTCATCCTGATAGTTGCGCCT
>JAKLHG010000102.1 GCA_022710255.1 Candidatus Hydrogenedentota bacterium | reverse complement strand
TCTGAAACGGTATATGTTGTTCACACTTCTATTTGCCGGGCGCTATATATTGAACTCCGGTTTTTTGTGTCGGTCCCGCACACTAAAGTGTGAACAACGTACTTGCTTTTCACCGCTTTTGAAAAACTCTCCCGTATTATAGAACCTCCGAGTCACAATTTCATGTTTTTTTGCGCCAGAACAACGCTAAGGTCATTTCTCTCCGCTACACCACCCAACTGCAGAATTTGGGCATCGGCATACCCATGGCGTTTTAGCGGTTGAATCACGTCTTCCTTCAGGTCGGGCACGTAATAGTCCAAATAAGCGCCCCGGCCGGCAACTTGCCAGGCTGGCATGGCGGCTGGCACCAGCGCCGCCTCGCCTCGCTGCAACCGGCAGGCGCCCGTATCGCCCTCCAATGTCAGGGATGCTTCCAGGGAAAGCAGGATGTGAAACGAACCCGCCGGGCCGACATACACGCGCCGCCCGCCAGGCCATACCTTTTCCGCCGCAAAATAGCGGCAGGCCGCCAGAAACTCCCGGGTGGCGCCTGACTCCACGACACGCAGCGCTGTCGAAGGCCTCACCAACGCCTCTTGAAAGCGTATCGCCTGCAATCCTTTTTCCAAATGCAATTCCCGGCGCTTGCCATCCGCGTCCCGCCGGTTGTAATCAAACAACCGGTAGGTCACATTGCTGTTCTGCTGTATTTCCGCCAGCAGGACGCCGCCGCCGATGGCATGCACCGTCCCCGAAGGAACATGGAAAGATTCCCCGCCCCGCACGGGCAACTGCCCCATCAACCCAATAACATCGCCGCCGTCCCGCAGACATTTCGCGAGAATCTCCCGCGTAACCCCTGCCCGGAGCCCCAGCATAATCCGGCACTGCCCTTCCGTTTCCAGGACATGCCACATTTCCGTCTTGCCCATGTCCTGTTCCCCGAGTTGATACGCCAGTTCATCATCGGGATGCACCTGTACCGACAGGTCCTGCCCCGCATCAATGAGCTTCAGGAGCAGCGGAAATTTGCCGTCTCTTGTCGGAGCGGCGTTCACCCCCAGCAAGGCCATGCTGTCCCGCTCCAGCAGCTGATGCAGCGTCCGGCCCGCAAGAGGTCCTTCGCTCACCACACTAATGTGGGCGGCATGGTCCGAAATCATCCAGGACTCGCCTATCGTTTTGCCGCTCGGAACCGCCTTGTTCAGCATGCGCCGCATCTGGTCACCGCCCCAGATGCGTTCCATGAAACATTCTTCAAATTTAAGAAAACCTGGTGCCATTTCTATACTCTGTTTCTTGTACGCTGTCACACGCTTTCTCAATCACCATCTGGAGTCATTTTTTTTTGCGATATTGAACACCTTCAATCCCTTCAAAATGGGCGTCTTGTGTCCACAGTTGGGCGTTATAGCGTCTCGTTGTAGCGAGAATAACACTGTCCGCCATCGGTAACTGCAACTCCAGACTGAGTTTCGCCGCACTTAGCGCTAAATCCGCGTCCAACTCCACAACGTTTCCCTGACGCATAGCTGCGATTTTTTCAACTGCTTCCTGTCTTCCGAATTGGGCCAAAATATTTTTAAACACCTCATAAAGACAAAGTGTGGGGACAATCAAAGATTCTCCACCCGTTTCAATAGGAGGAGCAAAAAATGCACTATTCGGCCCCCCGGCGAAATATTCAAGCCATCCACAGGAATCAACTATATTCATGGCACGCTACGTTCCGTCCGGTCCACTTCGGTACGCAACCCTGCCAGAGAGCCACGCAGGGTCTTAACATCTTTAACCGGGGCCAATTCGATAATGTCGCCAATTTGGAATACCGTCATCTTCTGACCGGGGCGAATGCCCGCCTGTTGACGTACCTCCTTCGGAATTACAATTTGAAACTTTGGAGACACCGTAACGTTTTTCATACGATATACCTTTCGATAAGTTTATCGTAATACTTTATCAAGAGAAGCTATTATAACGCAAAAATTTAGTGCATACCTGCGGCAGGTGCTAAACAAGCGGCCGCAGAAATTCGACGCTCTGGCGGATATTGTCATCCGCGCCGTAGCATTCCAGCGAAACAACGCCATACCAGTTCGTCTCTTTCAGATACGCGAGGCATTTCTTGATGTTGTCGGCGTTGACGCCACCTCCGATGGGGACTTCGCTGCAGGCGATACCGGTCTCCTCACCGCGCACCGCGGCCGCCAGCCCTGCGCTCACGTCCTTGATGTGGCAGTGGGATACATACGGCCGGAGTGTTTTCAGATATTCGAGCGGGTCATGACCGGCGATGAAACTGTTGCCCGTATCAAAATTGCAGCGCAGCCATTCCGAATCGAAATACTTGAACAGATTGAGCATGAATTCCGCGTCGTTGGTGTAGGGACCGTGGGGTTCGACATTGATGACAATATGATAATCCTCGGCCCAGGACAGCACCTGCCGGTAATTATCGCAGGTGATACGGAACACTTCGTCGCGGGTAAACCCTTCTATCTCGAAAGCGCCGTCCACGGTATCCACCATGGGACAGTCCAGCTCTGCGGCGAATCGAATGGACTGCTGGACATACTGCACGCCGAAAGCCGATCCGTCCGGTCCCATCAGCGGATAGGAACCGTCAATTTGCGATATCCGCAGGCCCTTTTCATCACAATACCGCTTGAGCGCGCGGGGATTCGACTGCAGCGAAATCCCCGGTTCATAGCCCATGGCCTGAATAAAATACTGGCCGTGAATGGCAGCGAATTCGAGATGTTCTATGCCATATTTGACCGCCGTTTCCGCCGCCTGCTTGAAATTGCCGCTCAAGGGGCGCCAGTTGTCCGCATGCATACCCAGTTCGATCATAATGACCTCCTCGTTTTTTTCCATGTGTTCCGTGAACTTCGTGGTTAAAAAAGACACAAACCGTCTGCGACCAAGACCATTATACAAAATCTATCCAATGATACTGTTCCAGCCGCACTCGTTCATAATAGTCCCATGAGCGGCAACCACAAGAAGCTGTTCTATCGCGGGCTGCAAGGCATCCAGAGCGTACAAGATCTCCTTTGTTTTGAAGTAACAAAGGGGGGTATTATCTCTGTATCCGAAAAAGGTCTTCCCCTCAAGGACCCAGGCGAGGGGGGCAGGTTGTGTATTGGTAATTTTGTTTTCTTTTTTGCAGCCAAACCAAAAGAAACGTTTAGCACCTCCATAGGCGTTTAGAACACTGTTGGAATCATTTAAAGAAAAAATGGATTGGTTTTGAGAATGGAAAAAAAATTCGCGCCAATAATTGTTATTTGTTGTCTGCTTGGCGTCGGAGTGGTATTTATAGGCCTTGGCGTCGGTCTTTATAAGACTTCTACTGAATTGAATAGCTCCCGAAGGGCGCCAGTTAAAACCACAAATGTTGTCCTGATCGTCATGGACGCCTTTCGCGCGGACCGGGTCGGTCAGGTTCGGAACGGTGTACCGTTGACTCCATTTTTGGATTCTCTGGGAGGCGAGGCCGCTGTTTTCAGGTCTGCGGTCAGCAACTGCACGTGGACGCGCCCGTCCATGACTTCCCTGTTGACTTCCCTGTATGTGGATACGCACCAGGTGATTTGTGGGGCACTTATCAAAGAGGATCCGGATGCGTTTAATGCCCTGGCTCCTGAAATACCCACCATTTCCACGGTCCTGAAAACATACGGTTACAATACCCTTGCCATTCAGACCAATGGCAATCTGTTTCCAGAACTGGGTTTCAGCAGGGGATTCGATGTATATCGGACTTCCTCAGGTGCAGACGCAGCCCAAGTGACAGATTTAGCCCTGGAAGAATGGAACCGTGCCCGTACCTCCTTCTTTCTTTATGCGCATTACATGGATCCGCATCTGCCCTATGAACCCCCGCAACACTATCGGGATATGATGGGCTATGCGCCGGAAAGCCTGTCAAACGAAGAACGGGCGGTTGTGGAGAACTTTCGTGACTATTACAGGGCGCACTGTGAATTCATGACGGGCCAAATACCGAGTTCCCCTTTTGCCCCGCTGTCTGATGCGGGCAAGGAAGCGGTAAAACTTCTTTATGACGCCTCGATACGGTATACCGACGATCACGTAGGCCGGCTGGTCAAGACCATCCGGGAAAAAGCGCCGGACACCCTGTTCATCATAACAGCCGACCACGGCGAACACTTTTGGGACCATGAATTTTTGGGGCACGGTCTTACCCTTTACAATTGCGAACTGCGCGTCCCTCTTTTCTTTCTGGGCGCAGGGGTACCTCCGGGAGAATACGACCATGTCGTCGAACTGGTGGACGTGTTGCCCTCGGTGGCGGGTTTACTGGGACTTCCCCGAGAGCACAATTGGCAGGGAGCGGATGCTTTCCGTTCCGAGGACAAGCCGGTCTACGCGAAGACGAAATCGTCCAATCCCCGGTGGAATACCGATTGGGAAATGGTGATTTCGGAAGGAAAGAAACTGGTGCTGAATCACAAGGACGGCACAGCCCACTTGTTCACTTTTCCGCAAGACGGGCTGGAATCCGAAGACTTGGGAAAGGAAGACCCCACAACCGTTGGCAGATTGAGAGAACTCCTTCGGCAGCATCACCTGAAGAACCTTCAGGCACGCCGGGCCAAGGGCAAACAGGCGGAAATGGATACGGCGACCTTGGAACAGCTGCGCAATCTGGGCTATATGAATTAGGACTGCTTCCGCCTAAAGCACATTGAGCGTGTACGGATAAGTAACGGCAAGATGCAAGGATTCATCATTGGCAATGCACTCATATTGCCCCGAATCCCCCGGTACCAGGCCCTGAATGGTGAGTATCCGGGTATTGGAGCCGCCGATGCGGGACACAATATTTTTTAGGGGCGCCCCGTCCTTGAACCACTTATGCCCCATGCCTTCGGGTCCCGTCAACTGGACCGTAGCGCCCGCCACTAACGGGCCTTCCGGTGACACGCTGACGACAACGTCTGGGCCATTGGCCCGCGCATTTTCCAGCAGATGCACCAGCAGGAGCGATGTCATCGCTGCCACGACATCAGGCTGCGCATCAGCCAGATTCGTCAGTTCTTCCGGGTCCGATGATATATCATACAACTCAGTCCGGCCTGTATTGGATTCTCGCATCAGTTTCATGCCGCCAGCGCATACCATTTCCAAATCGCGCAGCCAGGGAGGCCGGGTCTTACCGCAGGCATATACCGGACCTTCGGGATCCCGCGCCCCGAACAAGTCACGTCCTTCCCACCAGGAACGCACAGGCGTATTCAACAGGGCGGCCAGAGTGGGCATCAAATCCAGGACACTTACAAAGGTGTCCGTAGACGCTTGCGGATATCCGGGTACTTTGATGAAGAGGGGAGCATGAACCAGCGGCTGATACAGGGAAAGGGAATGCCCCAGAAAGTTGTGTTCCCAGAAATGTTCGCCATGGTCGGCGGCAATAACGATGATGGTGTCAGGATACTCCTCTAATATTCCCGTTATCAGAAGATTCAACTGATCATCGGCAAAACGCACTTCCCCGTCATATAACGAACGGACCGCGTCACAGCCCAGGGGGGATAATGGTTCATACGTCAGCTCTGGCTGTAATCCCAGATAATACCGAAGATAGTCGAGATGATAGGGTATATAGTCCTCGGCGATGGCCTGTTCCTCCGGGCTCAGGTCCGGATGAGGATACCCCATCAGCGTCTGATACACCGGCGGCGGCGTATAGGGAACATGGGGCTCCATGTAATGAACGTAGAGGAAAAAAGGAGAGGCAGCCTCTTCGACAAGTGACAAAGCGGTGCTGGTTACCACATCCGCGGGCGCGTTGGAATTATACACATACTGGTCATATCCCCGTGCATGCCCCAGGTCCTCGGTAAGATTACCGTTCGTCTGGACCCCAAAGGTGGAAAACCCCGCCGACTTGAAATATTCGCCCATGGTCTCCATCGTTTCCGGAAAGGGGCACGCGCCTATATGCTCCTGGTGCGTGTCCACATGGGTGGAAGAAAATATACTGATCATGGAGGCTGCCGTCCAGGGGGCAGGCGCATAGGCATTGCGAAAGCGCACGGCAGGCAAACTCGATAGATACGGCATCACGGGAACGCCGTTACGAAACGCATCCACCCTGTCTTCGCGGCAGGCATCGATCAATACGAATACAACATTTCTATTTTCGCCCTCCCCTTCGACAGGTTTTGGAAGCGCCCAGCAAAGCGGAGCCCCCCCACCATCATCCTCGAAGATATAATATTCACCATTCTGCCACAAATACGCTGCGCGTATGGCATAATCTATGGGATTGCCGCCCTGTTGCCATCCGGCCAGATAGGCAATGGTTTCATTCATTACCAACCGCCAGTCCGCATTCATGTCCGCAGGATGAAATAACGGGGTTTCTTCTCCCCCGGTGGAAATGATCCGCGTTTCCCGCTCTTCCTGCGCCGTCACCACCCTCATGACGCCTGACAAGGCTACAACAAAAAGTAACAGACACATCACGGCCCCAAAGCGCATTACAACTCTGAAGAGCATGTATAACCTCCTGCAAGCACACAACCGATACCCGTATCAGTAATTATGCTCCGAGCGCCCCGACAAGTCCTCTGTTTTTCCGTGCGTTCTGTACATTCCGTGGTTAACCAAAAAAAATATACAACCTTATTTTTCCTGCGGCACTATTTCAAGGCGACCCATTGAATCGCCTGTCGCAGCATCCGCTGAAAGTTTTCTTTACTATAGGCACCCGAACCGTGCCCCGGCTGTATCAGGCAAATCTTCGCGTTTCGGTACGTTCTCGTCCAGGCCACTTCCTTCTGGCAGCCCGGCTCGCCGCAGGACAGAATCAGGTGATTATCCGGCTCGAGATCATAGCCCTTGTAGGTTTCATCGTGCACGGTAAAATCGCTGACGCCCTCCATGATGGGATGAGCCGGGTCTTCCACATGCAACCGCATATCCACGCCTTCCTCCCACTGGCTTTTCGGGTGCATAACCCCATTCTCCACCGTATCTTCCAGCCAGTACTTCGTGCCGGCGATTTTACGATACTCGGGCCAGTCCGGAAATGCCGCGATGGCGTGATGCAACACCACAAAACCTATACCCTGCTCCAGGAGTTTGATGAAGTTCTCTTGTTGTTTTTCGGAAATCTCGAGCGTCATGTTATAGAGGACCACGGCCTTGTATGGCCATTGCGAGATGTCGTCAAAAACCCCGCCCTGGTCTTCCAGTTCCAAGAACACGCATTCCAACCCCTCGAAGTTCTTAAACATCTCTTCAAAGGGTTTCTTCTCGTAGGAATGACCGCCGGTGACCACGGCGACTTTCATTGTTTCCTCCGCGAAACCGTTTCCAATTAAGGAAAGAGCGGTCGCGCCCAGAATAAATAGTGCGACAACGGATTTGACATGCATGGAGAATCCCTTTCATAGGCTTACAAAGATACCCCTATTATACAGCAAAAAGGCCGGAGAAAACTTCCGGCTCTTGCCTGTTTTGTTCGCGCAAATACCTGTGAAGCCTGTCCCGTCGGGCGTATCATGCCCGATCGCACCCGCATGATTACCCTTTGCTCAACTGTCAGGGTACTGATTGAAAGGAAATGGGGAAGAGTCATGCACGTTTCATATCCCGGGCGGTACTCAGGAAGACTGCACCTTCCCGGAGCGATGATACACCTCAACGCCCTGACCGGCCGGATTCCATTCACATCGTTCCCATGTATGGACCAAGAATCACGAGGGCCAGCCAGGCAATGAGGCAGCTGACAAGGGCGGACAGCAGACCGATTTTAAGCCAGCTGAAAAAAGAGACCTGTATCTTCGAATGTTTTTCGAGCATACCCAGCGCAACGATATTGGCCGTGCTCCCGATCATGGTAATGTTTCCGCCGAAACAAGCCCCGAACAGCAACGCCCACCACAGAGGCATCGCGGGCAGGGTATTTGCCAATTCCTTGATGATGGGAGCGAAGGCCGCTACGAACACCACATTATCCACGAAAGCGGAGCCCACTGCGGTCATCAGCAGGATAACTGGCACCAGAACAGCCAGGTTGTCGCCGAAACTATGCTGGAAATGTTGTGCCATGAACACGGTGACCCCCGTATATTCCAAGGTTCCGGCAACGGCGAAAAGCAGCATGAAGAAGAGCAACGTCCACCAGTCCACTTCATGCTCCACGTAGTGGCGGGCGCGATCGTGGCGCATGATCATGATGACCCCGGCGCATATCAGCGGGGCAATCAACAGAATACTGTTTTTGTCAAGACCAAGCGCCCCTTCAAGGCTGTGGTGCGAGGCGATGAAAAGAATGGTGAGCAGCAGAATAATCAGGCCCTTTTTATAGGGAATGTCCACACGCGGCGCGAGGCTGAGATTATGGCTTAAGCGGTCGGCCAGGCGTTCGTCAAACTCACGCAATTCCTTGCGGTACCAAAGCATGGTGACCGTTACTGTCGCCGCCAGGGACAACAGCATGATGGGAAAGGCCCAGAATAGGAAATCATGAAAGGAAAAGCCTGCCTGGGTGCCGATGTAAATACCCACCGGGTTGCCAAGCATGGTGCCGGCGCTGCCGACATTGGTACAGAGCACGCAGGAAATCAGGTAGGGCGCGGGGTTCAGTTTCAGGCGTTCACAGACCTGGAACACCAGTGTGGAAATAAAAATTATCGAGGTCACTTCGTCTACCGCACACGCCAGCAAGGATGATGCCAGGCATAAGGTTATGACAAACTTGTGGGCAGTCATGTTGGGCATGGATACAATCATCTGCACCACCCAGGTAAAGAAGCCCAGGTCGCGCAATGCCCCTACGACAATCATCATGCCCACAAGGAAAAGAATCACCGGCAGCGCCGCCGATTCAACGAAATGAGGTATATTCAGCGACTTTGAGAAAATAAGGACCGCCACACCCAGAAAGGCGATGGCAAGGCGGAAAGACCAGAAAAAAAGGGTGCCCAGGATAATAGACAGGAAAACGGCGGTCGCCACCTGTTGATGAAATTCCAGACCAATAGCCCCTCCCGCCACTCCGGCCAGGGTACTTAAGATTAGCAACACCGCCAGGCGGATGGAAAGGGTTCCGGCGCTCATTGTCTGTTCTTGTTCTTCAGCGTGCATGTGTGTTGATTCCTATAATGATGCGGAGGAGGGACAGGATTGTCACTACCGCAAATTCCGGTGGGAATGAACTGCTCCGACCTCGGCACTCATCGCCAAAAGAGTTTTGCCATAAAGGCGTGTAAATCCACAACTCCGGCTAACTGGCGCTGGTTGCGTACCACGATTTGCCGAACATTCTCGTTGATGAAGAGTTTTGCCAGTTGCACCGCAGGCATGCCCGGTTCGGCGGACACATACTCTTCACGCATGTAATCCGCAATCTTGCTGTCATGGTCGCGACTGAGCAGGTCGGCGAAAGGCTCAAACCTGAGTATGGGCGAAAGATCGTGCATCCAGAGCAGGTGCCCGGGCAGGCTGTGCCGCAGGATGTCCTCCACGGAAAGAACGCCCCGTACGTCCCGTTCTTCGTCGATAATGGGAATATCCATCACCTTCCGCATACAAAACGTTTCAATGGCATCTTGAAGATGGTCGGTTTCAAGCAGGGTAACCGGGTTTGGTTCCATCAAATCCTGTGCTTTCAGATAAGGCGGCAATTCCGTGCCATTGCTGGCGAAAGCATGGTAGATTTCATCGGCGGAGGTATATTCCGCAAGCTGGTCCGGCGCCCCAGGAGCCCCCAGGTTGCGCGTAAGCGCCGCTAAAACCTGCAAATACAGTCCCGGGTCTTCATGAGGTGTCAGGATGAGGATAACCACCTGCACCGGGCCATGGTCGGGCGAGGCGAACAGGATTCCCGCACCGAGG
>JAKLHG010000101.1 GCA_022710255.1 Candidatus Hydrogenedentota bacterium | reverse complement strand
TCAGGGCAGGGTCAATCATTTTCCGGATATCAATTATCTTTTCGTGAAATATGCCGATGGCGTCCAAAGTCACCATCGACACCGTCACACCGTTATTTCGGAATGCTATCGCCCGTGCCCAGAGGGGATCATGGACGCCTTTTGCCGGACGGTTGCTCCCGAATCCCGCAATCCAGACCGGGTCGAACTTTCTATTCCCATTCCGGTCATTATAGGTGTCTTCTCCGGGGTGGATGAGCCCCAGACGCGTGGCCAGTTTCATTAAAAAAGTCTGGTCGCTTGCGGCGGGAGTATAAATGTTGTCATTGTTGATGTCATTGTAAGTATCGTACAAAGACAGCTCTGGTGTAATGTCCTGTTTTGAGACACCGACTTCCAGCGCACTTGGTTGCACCCCCTCTCCCACCTTGACAAAATCCACCTTATAACCGCGATATGGTCCTATCATCCGGTAGAACAGGAAGGCTGCCGGAAGCAGTATCGCCAGCAAAATGAGGATGCAAAAAGCGCTGAGTATTTTGTGCCGTCTAAAAAATGAGTCTTTCATGGATCCATGGTCTCCAAAATTGTTTGCCTTCCCCTGATGCATTGTCTTGTTAATCTTCTAACACCTCATTTGTATTTTACGCAGGCGGCGAGGTATTGTCAAAGAAAGGACCGCATCGCATTCCATTATCCCCGGAATTACATTGCGCCCATCCGGGCAATTGACATGTTTTGGATGCCTGTTACATAATGTATTTTGTTATCCCTGATGGTAATCCTTTTAAATGGAAAGGCCCTTGCTGCGATTAGCATCTGCGTAACCTTTGCGCGGAGCGTTTGCCGCTTTTGGGGATGCCGGGCAGATTCTCTCCAATCCGGGAGTCCTATCATGAGGCTTTCTTATTTTGTTCTAATCCTTGTGTTACTGGAAACAGTACTGATGCTAACCCCGGCGAGCGTATCTGCCCTTGAAGGACGGTACTATTCCGGAGAGGGTAATGAAGGGTACCTGCAATTGCTGGACACGGCGTGCCGGGTGTTTCATCCGGACCCGGAATACCAGAATATTTCCATGCTCTATACGCCGGTATGGAACGGTTTTGTGGAAGGACCGACCTGGGGCGCCTGGTGGATTCAGAACAGTTATGGGCCCACCTATTGTTCCCTGCCGTTTTTCTTAGAACCCTATACAACCTTTATTCAGAATTCCCAGGAACTCTGGTTCGCCCTGATGGGAGACGGGAAACGCAAGGGCATGAAGGATTGGGTGGCGCCGGATGGGTGTCTGTGCGATGCGGCCGCGCCGGACGTGATTTATTACAAACAGGGTGACGGCCGTATTAACATTCATGATTGGGGCATGGAGTTCACGGCCGCCGGTATGGTGATGCAGGCGGAACTGTTACTTATCAGCCGCGATCCGGACGCTATTGCCCGGTATCTCCCCCTGCTGGAACGGAGCGCCAATTTTATTGAAACCCGTCGCGATCCCGCAAATAATCTGTTTCTGGCCGGGCCTGCCGGCAATCTCCTCGCGCCGAGTTATGCCGGCTGGCATAAACCGGATGACACCTACGACAAGGCCTATCTTACGGGTTTGTCGGTCACTTATATCGCAGCCCTGGACCGTCTCATTGAACTGGAGAAAATGACCGGGAACAGCGACAAGGCTACCCTTTACGCCGATAGACGGGACCTTGCCCGGCAGGGACTTGCCCTGATGACTACGGACGAGGGGTATTTCATTAAGTCCATGGACCCCGACGGCACGAAGCACGGCGTTTACGGCGCGGAAAAACACGGTTACTTCGAGTCGGTCTGCAATCACGACGCTATTGCCTTCCGTGTGGCCGATGATCCCCAGTCACGAAAAATTTATGCCAAAATGGCGTCTATTCCCGGATTGCGCCCCCACGGCGTCATCATTACGAATTGTCCCGGACTGGATGATATGTACACGGAGGCAAAGGATTGGTTGTGGTCTTTCGGTACCTGGGTAAACGGCGGCCATTGGACTACCTGTGAGGCACGCATGATCCTGGCCTATTACCGGCTGGGAGAATATGAGGACGCCCGCCGGTCTATGGAGCACCTTCTCGGGTTCTTCCGGCAGTTCAGGACGGATAATCCCCTAGTGGACTTCGGCGCAGACCCATATCAGCCCAAGGAACCCATCAATTGCGTATACGACACCTGGGGCGCCCCGGCGGCTCTTATACGGGGGCTCTTTGAGTATCTTTACCGCGCGGAATCCCTGACGCTTGTTCCGCATATCCCGACCGGGATTACGCGCCTGGAACAACGTTTCCCCATTCGTTTCGGCACAAAACGACTGTATCTGTCCACGACCGGTACGGGACCGGTTACCGCCGTATGGATAAACAACGTTCCATGGAATGATTTTGACGCGGGTTCCATTACCCTGTCATATGAGCGCCTGCCGGAATCGGCCAGGATTCAAATCGCCTTGGGCGGGGCGGCACTTCAGGAACAGCCAGCCATGACTGAGGAATCTCCCGCGTTGTTTCCCGGCGCGGAGGACCCGTTATGGAACATCGAAGCATTTACTGCCGAGGTAACTGGAAAATCTGCTGCGGGTTGCTCCGGCGGGAAGGAACCGGCGTCCTTGACCCCTCCAGTACCCTTTTCCCGAATCGGGAGATTTTACAATGCCCTTGTTCGAGAGGGTTTCGCTTCTTCCTATGAGACGCAACATGCAAGGCTAATCTGTGAATACCTCACGGCCATTCGGGAACGTGCAAAGATGAAATCCGAGGGCAGGATTACGCTCTTGCCGGAAGCCTCCCAATGCGCCGCGGACAGGAGTTACCTGGAGGCGGCCGTCAGACTCGTTGACGGCCTGCAAAAAACGATAGTCGGTTATGAAGGGTCACAAGACGCCCGTAAAAAACAGGTGCTCGCCATCTGGAAAGCGGTTCCACAAGAATGACGGTATCGCTTCCACACCGGATTCCATGATAGGAATGCCTTGATATACTGACCCTTCGTTTATGGACGATGGTTATGGTTATCGCAGTAAAGCAGGGTCTGAAAATAGTATCTGAGGAAATAGGTACCCTGAAATTTACACGGAAGGATGGTAATGAAAAAGATTTCCTGTATACTATTTTCCATCCAACCAAAAGGGAGTATTGGTATGCACAGAATGATTCTACCTTTCTTTTCCCAGGCATGTGCCCTTCTGGCGCTGCTATGCATCCAAATCCACGCCCAAAGCGCCGATATGGAAATTACCGAACATTACCAACGCATGATGAATTATCATCGGTATATGGACGGGAATATCCCTGAGGGCGCAGTGCTGTTTATAGGCGACAGTATTACCCAGGGTTTATGCACCTCCGCGGTGTGGGAGTGCTCCGTCAATTACGGCATCGGCAGTGATACCACCGTGGGTGTGTTGCAGCGCCTGGCCGACTATGCTTCCATGGCGCGGGCCGGCGCGGTCGTTGTTGCCATCGGGGTGAATGACCTGGCCCGCAGGGACAATGCCGCCATTTTGGAAAATTACAAAAAGATCATGGAAGCCGTACCCGCCGGAACCCCTCTGGTCTTCAGTGCCGTGCTGCCCCTTGACGAAAGGACCAAGGATATCAAAGAAGACCGTAATCCTCGTATCCGTGAATTGAATGCGGGGCTGGCGTCGTTATGCGCCACGGATGAACGGAGCAGCGTGGTGGATGTCACAGCCGCCCTGACCGATGATACCGGCAATCTGAATCCAGGCTATCATGCAGGCGACGGTGTTCATCTCAATACGGCGGGATATGCGCTCTGGATCACAGCGTTGCGGGAACAACTTAATTCCATTCTAGGCAAGAAACCGGGCGTTCTTCTGGAATGTATCGGTTCCAAGGAATAAACGCATTCCTGCATCCCGGTCTTCCTCTCAGCGTGTTCTTTACGTCCTTCAAACCTTTTTTTTGAATAGAATCCCGTATCCGACCTCCATTTCCGGGGGTGTTATCTATAGAGGCAGTATGCATCGTCAAAGACTTCTTTTTCTGGATCAAGTGCGTGGCTACGCCATCTTCGGCATGATCCTGGTAAACTTCCTGGGCATGTTCGATGTAATGCCCTGGATGTTTAAACATCATCATCAAGGCTTTTCCTACGCCGACCATATTGCCCCTCTCTTCATTTTTCTTGTGGGTTTCGGCTACCGAATGTCTTTCGGTAAAGCCATCGCCCAAGAAGGAATGGCAATAGCGCGCGCCCATGCCGTCCGACGTTATTTTATTATCATCGGATTGGGACTGCTCTATGGCGGGTTCGACCTGCGCGTATCCATCTGGGATGCTCTGATGGATATCGGTGTGTCCGGACTACTGGCGCTACCGTTCATGCATCTGGCGTTCCAAACACGTATTACGGCCGCCTGCGTATTTCTGGCGGGCTACCAGCTGCTATTCTCCTGCACTGGCTACGGGGACTGGGTAATGGAAAACAGCATCAACGGCGGTCCGCTGGGGCCCCTGAGCTGGGTCTTCATCTTGTTGATGGGTACCGCGGCCTACGATGTGTTCACCGGGGACAAATGGAAAATGATGTGTTTTCGGCTTATCGGCGCAGCTTCGTTTTTCACGGCGGCGGGCTGGTTCCTGCGGGCTCCGTGGCCGGGCATAAAACCGCATTGGCCCTTTTCCGCCTATGCCATGACAGCCCCTTACTCCGTGTATGCGACGGGACTTTGCTTTCTTACCCTGGCGCTCTTCTTTCTGGTGTGCGAACGGCTGCGACTGCAGTTGCCATGCCTGAGCACCTTGGGTAAAAACCCGCTTGTACTTTATCTACTCCAAGCCGCGCTGGTACTTATAGCCGAACAGGTGTTGGATAACGCTATGGGGGGCGTTCCCGCCCTGGGGTTGCTCTTGGTTCTATTCATGATTTGCTATGGTTTGGCGCGGTATCTGGAAATTACGGGACGCATCATCAAGATAGGTTGAGACGCCTTTGCAAGGATGGAAATCCAGGAGGGCGTGACTCTAAAATAGACCAGTTCTTTGCTATCTTCGAACGGCAGGAACATGTCGGCCGGTTCCTTGATATTCCAAAAAATATAACCAGGAGCGTTACAATCATGATAGTCTTTCTTTTTCTCTTCGCCAGTGCGGCAACTTGTCCCGTGTTTCCTCCCGAACTGGTAAACTTCAATCCCTTAACCGATGAACCTGTATTTGAAGGCGCCGGCCCCGGGCATTGGGACGAGCATATACGGGAACGGGGTTGGATCCTGTATGAAGACAACGCCTATCATCTTTGGTACACAGGTTACCGGTCAGGCGACAAGGAAATAAAGAAATTGGGCTACGCCAGTTCCAAGGACGGTATGCATTGGGAACGGCACCCGGACAATCCCATTTATGATGGGAAGTGGACGGAGGACATGATGGTGCTGAAGGTGGAAGACACCTATTTCATGTTCGCGGAGGGTGAGGGCGACCGGGCGCGCCTGCTTACGTCGACCGACCGTATTCATTGGAAGGACTGTGGGACATTGGATATCAGGCAGACAAACGGGAAACCCCTGCGCCCGGGACCTTTCGGAACGCCTGCCGCCTATTTTGAAAACGGAACCTGGAACCTGTTTTATGAACGTAACGATGAGGCGATATGGCTGGCGCGGTCAACAGACCTCAAGATATGGATGAATGTTCAGGACACCCCCGTGCTTGAATGCGGGCCCGATGCGTATGATAAGGCCATGATTGCCCTGGACCAGATCGTGAAGTATGAAGGCCGCTACTATGCGTATTATCACGGCCTGGTTCCCCATACCGATCCGGATGAATGGACCTCCGCCGTTGCTGTATCGGATGACCTGGTACACTGGGAAAAATATCCGGGCAATCCCATTGTCCGGGGCGATAAATCCAGCCCTGTTCTCGTGCAGGATGGCAAGGGGTACCGGTTGTATACCATGCACCCGTCCGTATTCGTTTATGGTCCTCCCCGGGCCGATGAAGCACCGTCTACTCCAAAACAATAGCATTGTTGATAGCGTGCGGGCAGTACCGTTCCTGCGCATAACAAAATCAGGAGGAATCCCTTATGAAATCAAGAAGCTTCGCGAAACGGCTTTCGTCCGGCATGCTTATTCTGTTTGCCATCATGGGTATGGCCCCGTGTCAGGCCGATCCCGCCGCTGCAGTTGAACGCGCCGGGGGCCTCGAAATAAAGGAACTCTTCGATAAAACGTGTATTCCCTCCATGGATGTGGCAGCGGACGGGGCGCTCCTGGCCTTCGCTGATTCCGGAAAACGGCTTCGTCGGAGCGAGGACGGCGGGAACTCCTGGAGTGAAGCGCAGCAATTGGGAGAAGAGGCCGGCGGGAACGTCGTTGTGGACCGGAACACGGGCGATGTGTTGATGGTAAGTCCCGGCAAAGGCCTGCTCTATCGGAGCGGCGATCACGGGAAAACGTGGAAAAAAGAATCCATTGTCATCTAGCCGAACGCCTACGGGCATGGGACGCCCGAGGGTATTCCCGCGGATGTCAGTTGTTCGGAATCAGGAATAACGCTGCAATACGGCGAACACGCGGGACGCCTGCTTATGACGGCACGCATCATGCCGCCAAAAGGCAGCAATGATCAGGAACGGTGGCCTTACCATTACAACACGTCCATCTACAGCGATGACGGCGGCAAGACCTGGCAGGTCAGCAACCCTGTACAAAGCGGTACCGGCGAGGGTACCCTGGACTGGCATGCCGAAGGCCGTGATTTAAAATAACTGATGGCAACCCCGGTGACTATCAACCGACCCCTGGGAAGCCGTTAAAACCGCTACACATACAGTACGAGAAAGGCCGGCACATTATTGTGCTTCTAGTATCCGCTTCAAGGCATCGCCGATGCATGAGAAAGCGCTTCCCGCCTTTTCGCATTGTCCTGCCCTCCTTTCTTTGGAAGCATACGGCCCCGTCAAACCATGACTCGAACCGCAGCGCCTGCGGACGGAGCCGCTTAGCCCACGGACTCAGCCACACAGCCCGCGGCCTCAGCCGCAGCGCCCACGGACTCAGCCGCTTAGCCCAAGGACGCAGCCGCTTAGCCCACGGACTTTATCCCATAGCCAAAGAGACTGTCCGCCTGTAAGGAGAAAGTGCGGAATCGTTCCCTTCGCTCCTTGGTCTTTCATCCTTCATCCTTCATACTTCAGACTTTATCCTTTCCCCATCCCCTCGCAAGACCAAGTATCAAGGTTCTAGCAACGCTAGCATCGCCAAAATCTCCCGCATCTTTTAAATTTGTCTATACAAAGGGTAAAGCACGGGAAGCGTTCTTGTCAATTTCTTCTGAAAGAAGGGGGCATGTACGCAACTTCATCGTGGTACTGACAGGAAGCGTTTCCATCCCGCCAGGTACGCGTCCATGGAGCGCACGAAGCCGTCGTTGTGGTTTCCCCGGATTCCGAGAAACATTTTGGGCGCTTTCGCCGCTTCATAAATGGCTTTCCCGTGTTTATACGGTATCAACGTGTCCTCGGGGCTGTGAATGACGAGGAGGGGGGCCTGAAAATAAGGCACGCGTTCAAGGGTCGGAAACGAATGCCGGATACCCTTTGCCATGAAGTTGCCGAAAGGCATGTCACGCACCACCGCGGGCAGGGAACAGAAGGTGCTTTCCAGTACCACGGCCGCCGGTTTTACGCGGGCGGCCAGATAGGCTGTGGCCGCCCCGCCGAGGGATCGTCCGAAGAGGAGGATGGTTTCTGGTGCGACGCCTCTGACTTTGGTTAAATACTCCCAGGAGGCTTTCGCGTCCGCGTAGATGCGCTTTTCCGACGGCCTGCCCGTGCTCCGGCCGTATCCCCCGTAATCATAAGCCAGCACGGAAAATCCCAGCGTGCGCAGGAGTTGAATGGATTCGAGACGGTCGGCCATATTGCCGGCATTGCCATGGCTGAACAGCACGGTGGTTGCCGCGCCTTCCAGGGGGATGAACCACGCATGAGTCCGCTCGCCGTTTACGTCGAGGAAGATCTCCTCAAAGCGCCAGTTGAAAGGGGCGGACGACGGGGTGCGATAGATGTTTCGCGTCGCCGGGAATATCACGTATTCCTGAAGGTGATACGCGCAGAACAAAAGCAGGACAAGAGCGACCGGAATCAGAATCAAAAAAGAAAACATGTATTTCTTCCATCTTTGAATCATACAAGTATAGCAGGTGAGACGCTGCATTCGTTGTGGCCTGTTACCACAAACATGGGTGTGTATCTACAGAATAGTAAATACCGTTAAAACTTAGGTTCTACGATACGGATTTCAAAGAGGGAAAGCAATTGTTGAGGCGGCGCGATTTCTATTTCCTGCCGACGGTACGGTATAGTACCCCGCGAGAGGCAGGAAATATGGAACATCAGCAAGAACCCACATCATCTTTACGACTGGCACTATTCCCCTGTGTGTTGTTAATAGCCGGGATTGTGCTCAATGTATATCTTTTCAAGGATGCGGCCAGTTCCGGCCCCAATCAAATTGCGTTACTTCTTTCGGGTATCTTTGTCGCTCTGCTGGGCCATGTATTTCTGGGGCTGCGCTACCGGGAAATAGAGACACGGGCCATCAAATCCATCGTTCTGGCCATGGAGGCCATCCTGATTCTCATGGTGGTGGGATGTCTCATCGGGCTGTGGATTCTAAGCGGCATAGTACCCACCATGATTTATTACGGCATTCAGATTTTAACCCCCGTCGTTTTTCTGCCGCTGGTCTGCCTGGTATGTTCAATCGTTTCCCTGGCGGTTGGCAGCAGCTGGTCAACCATGGGCACGGTAGGCATTGCGCTTTTAGGTATCGGCCGGGTGCTGGGTTTTCCTGACCCGCTGGTGGCCGGAGCCATTATTTCCGGCGCCTATTTTGGCGATAAGATGTCGCCCCTTTCGGACACGACCAACCTGGCATCCGGAATCGCGGGCAGCCAGTTGTTTGTTCATATCCGGCATATGTTTTATACCACCATACCCAGTTATACAATCGCCATGATACTCTTTACGGCGGTCGGCTTGTTCTACCGGCCTGGTGAATATAATGACGCCTCCGTAAACGAAATACTGACCGGAATAGAAATAAATTTTTCCGTGCATTGGTCCTTGCTTCTTGTCCCCTTGCTGGTAATTATCCTGGCCGGGAGGGGTATGCCCGCCTTGCCCGCGCTTACCTTGGGCGCCTTGATGGGCGCAGGGGCCGCATTGTTATGTCAGCCCCTGCGGTTCATTTCGGAAACGGGCGCCGTCATGACAGGGACTGAACGCTACGGCACGATCATAATGACCGCTTACAACGGTTTTTCCCTGGACAGCGGCCGGGATTCTCTGGATGCACTGTTGTCACAGGGCGGCCTTTCCGGTATGTATGACACGGTGGCCCTCATCCTATCGGCCATGTTTTTCGGCGGCGCCATGGAAGCGACTGGCCTGATGCGCCGGATTGCAGGCGCCATTTTGCATAATGTTCGCGGGGCGGGCAGTCTGATTAGCGCAACGGTAGGAAGTACGATACTGGTTAATATTTTTCTGGCGGAGCAATACCTGGCCATTGTGTTGCCGGGACGCATGTATCGTTCAGAGTATCAGAAACGCGGACTGGATGCGCGCAATCTATCGCGAGCCCTGGAAGACGGCGGTACCCTGACATCCGTGCTGGTGCCCTGGAATACGTGTGGCGCTTTCGCGTCCAGTGTATTGGGGATATCCACCCTTTCCTACCTGCCCTTTTGTTTCTTCAACCTGGTATCCCCGGTGGTGGCCCTTATCCTGGCGGCGATGCATATTGGCATCAAAACGCTGGATCCTGAAACATGCGCGCAAGCGTCGGAATCTTGACCGCCATTTAGTCTTCCGCCCGGTGTTCTGAGATGCGAATGACCACTTTTCCAAGCGGTCCCGCATGCAAGTGTCCAAACGCGTCCTGAACATCTTCCATGGGAAAGATGCGGCTGATCAGTGGACGTTTGCTGCTGTTCTCGTA
>JAKLHG010000100.1 GCA_022710255.1 Candidatus Hydrogenedentota bacterium | reverse complement strand
AGCAGCGACAACAGGGCGTTCACCAGTCCGTATTCCACGGGCGTCAACAGCCGCCCCATGACGACCTGGAACGCGTAGCTCGAGACGTTGCCCACCATCGCGGTAACGAAGAGCAGACCACTGGCTTTCACTAGGCGATCCGAGTAAAAAGATCCGAACTCCGTCAGTCCACATACCGCCTTGAACCGTTTAATCAAAATTGACCCGCTCCCGGACGATGTACAACGGGCGGTTGATGACTTCCGTGTGTATCGTGGCGATGTATAGGGCGATCAGTCCGACGGACATGAGCACGATGCCGTTGAGGAAAATATTGATGACCACGACGATGGCCAACGACGTGAAAAGCTTCGGCGCAAAATAGAACCTGGCCAACAACATAACGATCAGCAGAACCACGCTTACGAGGGCGATACTGAGGCCCAAATAGGTTGTCAGCCGCAATGGCAACAGCGAAAACGATGTGATGCTGTTCAGGGCGAGATGCCAAAGTTTGGCGTAAGAATAAGAAGCTCTCCCCCCCTCTCGTTCGTCCGCATGGAATTCAACGTAGGCTTTTTTGAAGCCCATCCAGTCGATGATACCTCGGAACATACGCTCGCGTTCCGTTACCTGGTGCAGTGCTGCCATGACCTTTTTGTCGAAAAGACGAAAATCCGTCGTTTTTGAGGCCATGTCGAGCGGGGATATCATCCCCATAAGCCAGTAATACAAAGACGATCCAAGCTGGCGCAACAATGGCTGATTAGCAATACTGACCCTAATAGTAGCTACCACTTCAGCCCCCCCCCTCCAGGCCTTGATGAGTTCCGGGATGAGTTCGGGCGGATGTTGCAGGTCGGCGTCCATGCAGATGGCGGCTTCGGTTTTGGCAGCATGAACGCCAGC
The DNA here is from genome assembly GCA_022710255.1 of Candidatus Hydrogenedentota bacterium. Classification (GTDB taxonomy): domain Bacteria; phylum Hydrogenedentota; class Hydrogenedentia; order Hydrogenedentales; family CAITNO01; genus JAAYBJ01. Next base: position 9,188 of record JAKLHG010000100.1, on the reverse strand, counting down.
GGTGAGGGCGATTTCTTTGCCAAAATTGCGGGAAAAGTCGATGACCTTCACTTTCTTGTCCTGCAAGGCCAGCTGTTTGAGGACTTGCAGGGAGTTGTCCGGGCTGCCGTCGTTGACGAAAATATAATCCCATTGAAATTCTTTGATGTCTTTAGTGACGGCTTCCAGCCGGTCGTAAAGTTTCATGATATTTTTTTCTTCCCGATAAACAGGGATGACGATGGCAATGCTCATTGGGCGCTCTCTCCTAGTAATTTACAGGCTGTGCGGCTTATTGTCGACGTTCCCGATCAGGGGAGCGAGGTCAAAAAAGACATAGGGGGTTACGTTGTCCTGAATCGGTGTTGTATTCAGTAGACGGGACAAGTCCCGGATCATCGAAACGCCATTGTCTGGATAACCGTTGCGATTCAACAAGAGTCCACGGAACCCGGCGGAGTATATTGATTTAAGGAAATCCGGCAGTGGCTTTGCAGCTGCTTCTCGTTGCCAGACGTCTCCCTGCCGGCCTTTCATGCTCCCATAACTCCAATGAAGTTGTTCGGTGTGAAGATAAGGGACGAGCAGTTCGTAATCCGCTACGTTGAATACGGGGGACGTTTCAGGGAACGGCATATAAGGGAGCTGAAAAATCATACTACCCGGTGGGAGCCGTTTTTCAATTTGGGTGAAGTAATTTTTTGCGGCTACGCTCGCTGCTTTGGAAACATGATAGGGGGGCACAAAGCTAGGCGAGGTCTGTTCAATCAACGCCAGTGCTGTCAAAGCGGACACGGCAATCAAACTGATCGGTTTTACGAAGCGAATAGATGAGGAACGTTCCAAGAGTCGGTCGACAGCATAGGCGAGGAATGCTATACAAAAGAAAGCGATGAATACTGAAATGCGGTTATAGGCCCGTATTTGGGGGGAAATCAACCACCCGAAAAGAGCACCTCCTCCCCCAACAGTTCCCAAAAAGATAGCGGCAAGGTTCATGGCGCTGAGGTGGGCGAGCAAAGGATGAGCACTCGACATTTTTGTTGAGACAAAAAGCCAAATCAGCAATGCCAGAAACCCAATAGTTCCGGCAATTCCCAGGGAGGCTGTATTATTTTCGTTTATGAGGGGTGAGTTAGCGTTATAGTGCGTCATAAACCGTGCAAGGCGGTTGTTTCGGTGCGTCGCATTAGGGAAGATGAGTTGTGTTATTTTAAGAGCGTATACTTCGGAATCGGCGTGAGCCCGTTTTACGGCCGCTGGGTTTTTCCCATTCTTTGTGCGATGGAGGATGCTCGGCGTAAAATTAGCGATTACGCCTGCCGAGATGATCGTTATAAAAAAAAGCGCGATTTTTGCGCGATGTGTGTTCGTTTTTGTGACAAATAAAATGAGGAAGGCAATAGTCAGAAAATAACATGAAAAAAAGGCGTAATAGATGCCCGTGGATGAGGCGAGAGCGCAGATGATGATCCCCCCCCATAATATGGGGCTCCGGAAAAATGATTTTGTTTCCTGATTTGTTTTTGGAATCACAGGTTCTGGGTCATGGAGAAGCCTGAGGATAAACGAAAGAACAATGGGCACCATGAAATAGGAGCAAAGCAGGAGATGCCCGGTCCCTCGAAGAAAATGATACGGCAAAAAGGTGTAGAGCAGGCTGGCGCAGCATGCTGAAAACGGCGTTATTCCCAGTGCGCGAAGTGAATAAAAGGCGCCGAGTGATACGAGCAGAAATGTGAGAAGATAGAAAATATTCATAATAGCGGCCGGGTTATTCGTGAAAACGGCGATCCCTTTCATTATTAAAAAGTTGAGGGAGTCTGTCAGAGGGTAGTCATAAAGTTGCTGCCCTTGAGGAGCGCCGAGGCGGGGATTGATCAGGTACCAGCCGTTTTCAACGATGCCTTTTGCAAGCGATTGCGTAAATAACGCGTCTCCTCCATAGCAATAATAGAAAGACGTTGAAATATCAGCGCGGCAGAGTTGAAGGAAATAGGCCGCAAGAGTGACGGTGAGAAAGGTCAATATGGCATAAGAAAAAAATGTGCGCAGTGGTTGGGATGAGTGCGGTTTAGATAAAATTTGTTCCATTTTAGCGTGCGCCAAAGCTGTGTCCATTTCATTTATGGAAAAAGAAAGTGGCAATGGGATCAGGAAGAAGTTGTTTCGTAATCTTTAATTTGAGCTAAACAAACTTTCTGTAAATCAGTTTGTGCGACATAAGATTCTGTCCATTCCACGATATGGTCAATGGCGTATTCCAAATTCCAGCGAGGCTGCCAGCCGAGGCGGGTTTTGGCTTTGGAACAGTCCAGTTTTAAATAGTTGGCCTCATGCGGGTGTTTGCGGCGGTCGATTCGATAGCCGGCGTCGTTGTTCCAGAGAGCGCATAACCGTTTGACGATCCAAAGCACGGGTTTTGCGTCGCTCTCGTCGGGACCGAAATTCCAGCCTTCCGCGTAATGAGGCCCGTCTGTATGTAGTTTCTGCGCTAAGGTTAGATAGCCGTTCAAAGGTTCCAAAACATGTTGCCACGGCCTGATGGAGTTTGGATTCCGTATCAGGACTTTTTCCCCCTTCAAAATGGCGCGGATGCAGTCGGGAATCAGTCGGTCTTCCGCCCAATCGCCACCACCGATGACGTTCCCTGCTCGTGCCGATGCGAGCGCCACCTGATGCCGCCGATAATCTTTGGGATTGAAAAAAGAACTGCGGAAAGAGGCAGTCACCAGTTCGGAACAAGCCTTGCTGTTGGAATAGGGGTCGTGCCCGCCCATCGGTTCGTCTTCGCGGTATCCCCAGACCCACTCCCGGTTTTCATAACATTTGTCGGTGGTGACATTGACAACGGCGTGAAGTCCGGTTGCGTGGCGCACGGCTTCCAGAAAATTAACAGTGCCCAGAACGTTGGTCTCATAGGTTTCGATAGGGTTTTTGTAGGATTCACGAACGAGGGGTTGGGCGGCCATATGGAAAGCGATCTCCGGCCGTGCCGCGGACATGACTTTTTTCAGGTGCGTGCCGTCACGCACGTCACCGTGGACGGATTTGACCAATTTCCCAACCCTTGCCAACTCGAAGAGACTGGGTCGGGTGGGAGGTTTTAAAGAGTAACCGGTGACTTTGGCTCCCAGGGAATGGAGCCAGAGGCACAGCCAAGACCCCTTGAATCCTGTATGACCGGTGATGAAAACCCGTTTGCCATGCCAAAATTGGGTATTCACCATCTCCACACCTTCCAGGGCGCGTCGCCTTTGTCCCACAAAGAGTTGAGGTAATGCACGTCACGCAAAGTGTCCATGCAATGCCAGAACCCTTTGTGCGGACGGACCATCAGTTGGCCGTTCTTTGTCAGTTCCTCGAGGGGTTTCTGCTCGAAAATGCAGTCATCATCGGCGGTGAGGTAATCAAACACTTTTGTGTTCAGCACAAAGAAGCCGCCGCTGATCAGTCCAGCCCGGGTTTGGGGCTTTTCGCTGAATTCAACGACCCGGTCGCCCCTCACCACCAATTCACCGAAGCGCGACGGCGGAGTGACGCCGGTCACGGTGGCAAGTTTTCCGTGTTTGCGGTGAAATTTTACCAAGGCACGCACGTCAATATCGGCGACGCCGTCCCCGTAGGTAAGCATGAAGGTGTCCTCTTTGATGTGAGGTTGTATCCGTTTCAGGCGGGCGCCGGTCATGGCGTTGGGGCCCGTATCCACGAGGGTCACTTTCCAATTTAAATCATTGTTCCCGTTATGAAACGCGACGGGATGTTTGCCGAGGTGGATGGTGAAGTCGTTGGCCATCATGCGGTAGTTGAGGAAATATTCCTTGATCATTTCCCCCTTGTATCCCAGGCAGATGACGAATTCATTGAAACCGAAATGGCTGTAAATCTTCATGATGTGCCAAAGAACGGGCCATCGTCCGATATTCACCATCGGTTTGGGGCGGTATTCGGTTTCTTCTCGAAGGCGGGTGCCTTGTCCGCCGGCAAGTAACACAACTTTCAAATGGACTCTCCTTTTGTAGGGGTAATTGGTCAAATTATACCATAAAACCAACATTTGCCGTGCGGCAAAGGGGGCGGTTTGCTATAATTTTTAGCAATGAAGAAGCTGAAGGTTGCCATCATCGGCAGCGGGAACATCGGGACGGACCTGCTGATTAAAGTGATGCGGTCCCCTCATCTGGAGTGTGGGGCGTTCATCGGCCGCAATCTTTCATCCCCAGGCATGGCCAAGGCTACGGCCATGGGGATGAACGTTTCCAGCGAGAGCATCTCCTACATCGAGAGTAATCCGGACTGCTGTGAACTGGTTTTTGACGCTACGTCCGCGGTGGACCATCAGCGCCACGCCCCGATTTTGAGGAAGCTGGGGAAGATCTCCATTGATTTGACGCCAGCACAGGTCGGACAAATGTGCGTGCCTGCCGTCAACATGCGGGAATGCCTTAGCGAAGATAATGTAAACATGGTCACCTGTGGCGGGCAGGCATCCATTCCCGTGGCCTACGCGTTGGCGCAGAGTCACTCGGGAATTGACTATATCGAAGTCGTCTCCAGCATCGCCTCTCGGAGTGCCGGGCCGGCCACCCGGCGCAATTTGGATGAATACATCCATACAACGGAAAACGGGCTTCGGAAATTTTCCGGCTGCCGCCGGACAAAAGCCATTTTGAACCTCAATCCCGCCCAGCCGTGTGTCAACATGCAGACCACGGTAATGGCCAAGGTGTCCAACCCTAAACTGGATGAATTCACGAAGATATTTCAAAAAATTGCCCAGACTATCCGGGAATATGTTCCCGGATACGAAACCGTGGTCCCCCCCACCATCGAAAATAATCGGATTTTCACCATGGTGAGGGTTCGCGGGTTGGGAGATTATCTCCCGGCTTACGCGGGGAACTTAGACATCATCAATTGCGCGGCCATTGCCATGGCGGAAGAATACGCCAAAAACCGGCGACCGGCGCTGACAGAGGCAGGCGCTCCAAAATGAACAAAATATTGATCAGCGATCCCACTTTGCGCGACGGCAACCACGCGGCGAACCACCAAATATCAGTTCAGCAAATTGCCGCCTATTGTGATGGGGCCGACGCTGCGGGTGTCCCCATCGTCGAGGTCGGACATGGCAACGGCATTGGGGCGTCGTCCCTGCAGTTGGGAGAATCACCTATCCCCGATTTCGATATCCTGCGGACGGCCCGGGAACATCTCCCCCACTCGAAATTGGGCATTCATGTGATTCCGGGGTTTGCCACCATTGAAAAAGACCTCAAGCCGGCCATTCGGGCCGGAGTAGATGTGGTAAGGGTGGCGTCCCACTGCACGGAAGCCGATATCACGGAACGGCACATCGGTTTTGCCCGGGAGGCCGGCAAAACAGTTTTCGGAGTATTGATGATGTCCCACATGGCCTCCAAAGAACTCCTCGCAGAGGAAGCCAAAAAAATGGAGTCCTATGGGGCCGAAGGGTTTATATTCATGGATTCTTCCGGGCATTTTTTGCCCGACGATGTGACAGAACGAGTCAAAACGCTTCTTGATGTTCTTGAAATCCCCGTGGGGTTCCATGCCCACAACAACTTGGGGATGGCCATTGCCAATTCCATCGCCGCCGCCAAGGCGGGGGCCACCATGTTGGATGGCACTGCCCGGGGATTCGGGGCCGGTTCTGGCAATGCTCAACTTGAGGTGTTGGTGGCTGTTTTGGAACGGCTCGGTTTCAAAACGGGGATTGATCTTTATAAATTACTGGATCTGTCCGATCTGGCGGACAGAGAATTGTTGAAAGAAATCCCGACTATCCGGTCCGTAAGTGTGGTGAGCGGTTTGGCTGGCGTCTTCTCTGGTTTCACCAAGCACGTCTATCGAATTGCAAAACAATACGAGGTGGACCCCCGCGACGTTTTTTTTGAGTTGGGAAAACGAGGCGTGGTGGCCGGGCAGGAAGACTTGATCATCGAAGTTGCCAGCGACCTGGCGAGAAAGGCAAAGGCATCGTCATGAACGAACGCGCAGACAAACTGGTTCGCGAGGACTGCAGGCGTGTCCTCGACGGCCGAGAGAAACAGCTGGCCGCATTGAAAGGAGACACCCTCTTCATCACCGGCGGCACCGGTTTTATGGGAACGTGGCTGGCGGAAATGCTGGCCTGCCTGAATGACGATTTTTCTTTCAAGACGAAAGTTTTTCTCATGGCCCGCAATACGGACAAGTTTCAGGGGGTCTGCCCGCATCTGGCCGGACGGAAGGACATGACGCTCGTCAAATCCGACATCCGCCGTCTCAGCGAACTTCCCAAGCAGACCCATTGGGTGATCCACGCCGCCGTCACGCCGGACAACCGGTTTCATTCCTCCCGCCCCGTGGAGACCATGAGCACCGTTTCCGAAGGGATTGCCGCCGTTATCCGCGCAGCGGACCCGTGCTCCGACTTCAAAAAACTCCTCAACATCAGTTCCGGTTTGGTTTATGGGACACAGCCCTGGGAAACGGAGCGGATTCCCGAATCACACGTCGGGGGGCCGGTGATGGGCAACGTCGCCTCCGTGTATGCTGAGGCGAAGCGCTATGCCGAGATCTATTGCGCGGCGGCGCGGAGCCAGCAGAAACTGCCGGTGGTGACGGCTCGGCCATTTGCGTTTGTGGGGCCGTATCAGTCCCTCAATACCCCATGGGCCATCAATAATTTCATTCACGACGCCTTGAACGCCAAAATCATCCGGGTGCTGGGAGACGGCAAGACGGTGCGAAGCTATTTGTATGGAGCGGACATGAGTTTTTGGTTGTTGCGGATACTGGTGGACGGTGTTTCGGGGCAGGCTTACAACGTGGGCAGCCCTGATGGAATCAGTTTAGAGCAGTTGGCCGGCTTGATTGCCGAGCAGTTTGATCCTCAGCCGGAAATACGGATACAGGCCTCAGTTCCGGCGGTGACACAGCGTACGAGGTTTGTGCCGGATGTTACTCTGGCCGCCGAGGGATTAAAGCTTTCCGTCAAGACTCCCTTAAAAGCCGCAATTAAACAGACCATTGAGTGGAATAAATTGTCTCGCTCGACGGCTGTTGCGGTGTAATATTTTCCGCGACTCTTTCCGCTAAAAAACCCACTCAAAAATAGCTATTGAGACTCTATCTTCTCCGATTTGGGATGGAGCGGTGTAATCATATTGCGCCGCAGCTCTTCTCGGGGGAGGAAGGGTGACAAATCTTCCAGCGGCGGCGAGATCAGGGAGCCGTCTTTCTGGATGGAAAGCCCCAGTTTTGGCACAAAAAGTTGTTCGGGGTGCATGAATACCTCACAAATGATAGGACCTGTGGCGGACTGAACTTGAGGAATAATCCTGTCAAAATCATCCCACGTGCGGATTTGAAACGCCGGCATATTGAATGCCTTGGCCAAGGCGGAATAATCAGGACAACTGACCCCCGATTTCTTATCCGTACCGGAATAACGTCCGCCGACGATGGCTTTTTGCGTGTGTTTGATCATCAAGTAGCCATCGTTGTTGAAAATAAACAGTTTAATGGGAAGCTTGTGATGCGCGATGGTCTGGAGCTCCTGCAGATTCATCATCATGCCACCGTCGCAATTCAAGCACATGACTTCCCCCTTGTTCCGCGCAAAGGAGGCGCCTATGGCGGCGGGCAAGCCATAGCCCATTTCCCCCAGCCCCGTGGACGTCATGAGCCGTTGTCCGTCATGTATTCGCAGAACCTGAAACGCGCATAAAAGCGCCGTTCCCATGTCCGTCGTGACAACCTGGTCCGGCTTAAAATGCCGGTCGAGCTTTTCCATGAATCTATAGGAGTTGATATAGCCGTCCTTGTCGGCATGTTCCGGCCCGACCCAGGGGTATTTTTGGCGATAACCGGTGCACGTGGACAGCCATTCCGTCGGAGACGGAACGGGTTTGGCGGACACCGATTTCATGAAGCACCGCAAAAAGTCGCCGGCGTCCGCGCAGATCGGCAGATCAAATCGTTCCTTATACTTGTCCAATTCCGACTGGTCCACGTCCACGACTGCGATCTTCGCGTCCCGCGCCAATTCGGAGATATCGTAGCCGACCTGCGGGATGGCCAGGCGTGTGCCTATGGTGAGAAGATAATCGCAATTCTGCAACACGAAATTCGCAGCACGCTGGCCATAGACCCCCGCCCGGCCGTACAGGAGGGGGTGGTCCGAATCCACCATATCAACGCCTGCCCATGAGATGAGATAAGGAAGGCGAACTTTCTCCAGCATTTCCTTCAACAGGTCCAGGGCCCCTGCGATGCGAATTCCGTATCCCAGCCAAACGAGTGGCCGGGACGACTTTGAGATTTCATCCCTGACGCGATCCGCCAGTTTTTGCAATTGGACCATGTCCCGACGGATCTCTATTTCGCGGGGATCGAACCGAGTCAATTCGGAATCTTCCACCACGGCGGATTGCACGTTCATGGGAATTTCGATCCAGCATGGACCGGGCCGGCCGGAAACGGCCAGAGCGTAGGTTTTCTCCAGCTCGTAGAGAATTTTGAGAGGATCGGCAACACGAACCGCGTATTTGGTGACCTTTTTGACCATGTCCACGCTGTCGTAGCCCTGTACGCCCCACATTCGCAACGGGCTTTCCGGCCGAGTGAATTTGGAGTTTTCGTTTGAGACGATAATCATCCCGGGGATGGAATCAGCCCAGGCGCTGACGACGCCGGTGATGCCGTTGGTGGAACCCGCGCCCGTGGTGAGGACCGCGGCGGTGACGGTCCCGGAGGTGCGGTAATAGGTCTGAAGGGCCATACAAGCGGCCTGTTCGTGGTGGACGCAGACCATCTGGATGGCGGTGGTGCGATAGATAGAATCGAAGATGTGTGCGTTCCCGGAACCAATGATGCCGAAGGTGTGTTTCATTCCTTTTTTGACCAGAAAATCAGCGATGACGTCGGAAACTTTCACTTTCATGGGAATTCGTCCTCTATTTGGTTTGATATAGATCTCGATGCCACTTTGCCGTACGGCGGATGGCTTCGTCCAGACTGACGCGCTCGCGCAGGCCTAGTTCGGACTGCGCCCTCTTTGTGGACGGCACATATTGATCGGGAGCGATGCCGGGGGACGATTGTTTGGCGAACTCCACCGGGATGCCTGGGCCGAGCACGTCCGCGATTTTATGGGCCAGTTCCTTGATGGTGACCCGGTTCTTGGAACCGACATTATAGGG
>JAKLHG010000010.1 GCA_022710255.1 Candidatus Hydrogenedentota bacterium | reverse complement strand
GCCGCCTGACCGGCAAGACGCGCGCGATCATGCCCGTGCACTGGTACGGCCTGCCTTGCGACATGCCCGAGATCGACGCCTTCGCGAAAGAACACGGCCTGGACGTGATCGAGGATGCCAGCCACGCCCACGGCGCGCGCGTGAACGGCAAACTCATCGGCAACTGGGGTCGCATGGCCGGGTTCAGCCTGCAGATGGGCAAACCGCTCCCGGCGATTGAAGGCGGCATGGGCATGTACAAGGACCAGGGCGATTTTGAGCGTGCTGTTACCTATGGTAACTACGACCTGCCCAACACGTTCCCGGAAGACAGCCCCTATCGTAAATACCAGGGCACAGCCTTCGGTTCTAAACTGCGCATCCACCCCGTGGCGGCTATCTTGGGACGTCTCCAGCTGGGCAAACTCGCCCAGTATAATGCAGCCGGCGTAGCCCAGATGACCCGCCTCAATGAACGGCTCAATCAGCTTCCCGGCCTGGCTGCCCAGTATGTACGGCAGGGGATAGACCGGGTCTATTATTCCAAAAACCTCTTCTTTATCGATGAGTCGAAGGCCGGTTTCTCCAGGGAAAAGGCGGTGGAAGCGCTGCAAGCTGAAGGAGTCGATGTATCCGTCTATACCTGGACCCTGCTGCACACCTATCCGCTCATGAGCGAAGCCAAATACTGGCGGCATATGCCCGTACTGCCGGACGCCGTGCCCGGCTGCGACCAGGCCAACCGCCAGGCCATCCAGTTGCCCTACTGGACCTCCGACCAGCCCGAGCTGGTGGAGCAGTACGCGGCCGCCTTCGAAAAGGTCTGGGCAAATAAAAAGAAACTTGCGTAAGCACCATAACCTAGCGGACCGGTATACGCCTTATCGAGGCGCGACTGACATGAGGATTTAATCTGGTTCCCAAATAGGAATTTGGGAGCCAGAGGGGAACTTGCGTAAGTACCATAAAAAAGCTGACCAGTAGACTTTTTATTGAGACGAACCTGACATGAGAATCCTGCACTTGATACCTGGCAGCGGCGGTACCTTTTACTGTCAGAACTGTCTGCGCGACCATATCCTGATACGTGCGCTACGCGCGAGAGGCCATGACGTGGTGCTGGTGCCGCTATACCTGCCCATGTACGGGGGTGCCGTGGCAGCCGAGGCCAACGCACCGTTGTTCTTTGGCGGCATCAGCATTTATGTGCGCGAGAAACTGCCGTTCCTGCGGCGCATGCCGGGTTGGCTGGACCGGCTTCTCAATTTGCCGGCCCTGTTGCGGCAGGCGGCGCTGCGGGAGGGTTCCACCAATGCTTCGGGTCTCGGGTCCATGACGCTGTCCATGCTCGAAGGCCAACATGGCAATCAGGGACAGGAATTCGAACGCTTCCTGGACTGGCTGTGCGTCCAGCCCCGGCCGGATGTTATCCATATTTCAAACGCCCTCCTGCTCGGGTTTGTGCCGGCGATCCGTGAAGTATTGGACACGCCCTTTATCTGCACCCTGCAGGACGAAGAACCCTGGGTCAATGCCATGACGCCGCCGTATGACCGGCTCTGCTGGGAAGCCATGATGCGGCATGGGAAACAGGTGGCGCGGTTTATCGCCACAAGCCGCTGGTATGCGCAGCGCATGGCGGAGCGGTTGAACCTGGCACCGGACAAGATTGCCGTCCTGTATCCGGGTATTGACCTGCCGCCCGAACCGCCGGCGTTTCAAAATGCTGCCCCGCCGATTATGGGTTACCTGTCGCGGCTGAACCCTGCCCAGGGGTTTGAAGATATTGTCGACGCCTTTCTGGAATTGAAACGGGAACCCGCGCTGGCCTCGCTGCGCCTGCGCGCCACGGGCGGCGCTACCCCGGCCGACACGCCGTTCATGACGGAAATGGAAACACGCCTCGGTAATGCCGGTTTTCTGGAGGATACCGAGATTGACTGGAACTTCCAGTCCGCGCCGGGCGAAGCGTTCTTTCGCGGCCTGACGGTCATGTGCACGCCCTCCCGGGAAGGGGAAGCCTTTGGCATGCATATCATCGAGGCCATGGCGCGGGGCATTCCGGTGGTGCAGCCCCGGGCCGGCGCATACCCTGAACTTATCGGCGACGGGGAAAGCGGGATTTTATACGATCCGGAAACACCTCACGGGTTGACGGATACCCTGCGTGCCATGCTGACCCGCCCGGAAGAGGCGCGCCGTCTTGGGGGTCAGGGATATCTTCGGGCGCGTGAATTATTTTCTGCGGAACGTATGGCAGTGGAGATGATTGCCCTGTATGAGAGCGTGTGCGATGTGTCTCCCGAATTTCCGTAATGTACCTTCTGCAGAGACGGACAGGTTTTACTGTGCCCGGGCGCGCCGCTCCTTATAGGCATCCATGAGACGTGTAAACTTCTCGAACAGATACCGGCTGTCATGGGGGCCCGGCGACGCCTCGGGATGATACTGGACACTGAAGATGGGCAGCCGTTTGTGAAACATGCCCGAACAGGTTTTGTCGTTCAAATGAATGTGGCTGAACTCCACGTCTTCGGGATCGAGGGACGCCGTATCGACGGCAAAGCCGTGGTTTTGGGCGGTAATTTCCACCTTGCCGGTTTGGGTGTGATAGACGGGCTGGTTGCCGCCCCGGTGTCCGAATTTCAGCTTGTATGTTTTCCCGCCCAGGGCATGCCCCAGAATCTGGTGGCCGAGGCAAATACCGAAGATGGGGATTTCTTTTTCGATCAAGGCCTGCACTGTGGGATATACATAGGGCAGTGCGGCGGGGTCGCCCGGTCCGTTCGACAGAAAAACGCCGTCCGGGTCCAGTGCCAGCACGTCTTCAGGACCGATGGTCGCGGGCATGACGGTTACCGCGCAGCCCGCCGCTTCGAGCAGCCGCAGAATGTTGCGTTTGATGCCGTAGTCGATGGCGACCACCCGGTACCGCGCGTTCAAGGGTACATGCCATTCGTAGGGTGTTTTGACGGAAACATCTTTGACAAAATCGCTGCCTGCCATGTCGGCACTCGCCTGCGCGCGCGCCACCAGCGCCTCCGCGTCCGAATCCACCGTGGAAATAACCGCTTTCATGGCGCCCTTTGTGCGTAACAGGCGCGTGATGTGCCGCGTATCCACCCCATCGATGGCTACCACGCCGTGGCGGCGAAGGTAATCAGGCAGGCTGGACGTGGCGCGCCAGTTGCTCGGCTCGAAACAACACTCGCGCATGACGAATCCGCGGGCATGGGGTACGTCGGACTCGATATCCTCTTCATTGACGCCATAATTACCGATATGGGGATAAGTCATGGTAATAATCTGGCCGGCATACGAGGGGTCGGTCAGGATTTCCTGGTAGCCGCTCATGCTGGTGTTGAACACGAGCTCTCCCGAGGATTCGCCGTCGGCGCCGACGGCGCGGCCCGTGAATACACTTCCGTCTTCTATGGCGAGTATGGCTGGTTTCATGGTGTTGCTTTCTGGGGAATGGGACCTGTTCAACAGGCGTACTATAGCATAAAGCAGGCTTTTGTTTCCGGTTTGCGGACCGGCCGACGGGTATAGTGACCGGAGCCGTTCCTTTCTCATACTGTATGCGGAATGATGGTATAATCATCTGCATTGGAGATGAAACCATGCGAGCAGCCATCCTAGGGGTAGTTCTGTTCTTGTCGCTTGGCCCGGTGACCGCCGTGAAGGCCGACAATTCGCTGTTGTTGGTCTGTAACAAACACGAGGATACGATCTCTTTTGTTGACCCGGTCCGCCTGGAGCCTGTTGCGAAAATAGCCACGGGCCCCAATCCCCACGAAATTATCCTTTCTTCTGATGGCCGTTTTGCCTTTCTGTCGAACTATGCGCCGCCGGGAAACACCATCTCAGTTATAGACCTTGTAAACCGGAAACACGTGCGACAGATTTCCACGGGGGAATTCGGGCGCATTCATGGCGCGGCCATCGCCCCCGACGGGCGGCACGCCTATTTTACGGCGGGCCAAAGCAGCTACGTGGTAGAAGTGGACACCGCCACCTTTGAAATTATCCGCACCATTGCGACCCACGGTAAAATTTCGCACATGGTAGTGGTGTCGCCGGACGGGAAACATCTGTACACCGCCAATATCGTAACGGAAAACGTCTCTGTTATTGATCTCGCCTCCGGAGAGTTAATGTGCCAGGTACCTTGTGGCAAGGGTGCGGAGGGCATGTGTTTCACCCCGGACGGCAATCGCCTCTGGGTAGGCAACCAGGAGGCGGGCTCCATTACTATTATTGACCCGGCCGTAAATGTCGCCCTCGAAACCTTCCCCTGCCCGGGCATGCCGGTGCGCATCCGCTTCGCGCGGGATGGGAAATGGGCGTTCGTGGCCAGTTGGACCGACCCCGGAGAACTGGTGGTTCTGGAGGCCGATACACATAAAGAAATCAAGCGCATCCCGGTGGGCAGGCAGGCGATCGGTCTGGAACTCTCCCCGGACGGGAAACGGGTTTTTGTCGGGTGTGAACATACCGACGGTGTGCATGTGATAGACCTGGAAAGTCTTTCCGTGACGGGGAAAATCATGACCGGCGACGGATCGGACGCGATGGCCTGGTGGACGCCGCCTGAAGCGCCATGAGTCAAATCAAGTGACCGCCCTCATAAAAGACGACCCTGTCTTGGAAGAGGAATACCTCTGTAAAGGAGCAGAATATGCCAAAATCTTCAAATAAAACCAGTGTTGTCGGTCAGGTTGTTCTTCTGTCGGTCCTTATAGTTGCCCTTTCATTTTTTTCGGTAGTACTTTGGGATGCCAAACCCGAAGAAATTCCAGAGGCACGGGACTGGGTCTTGAACGAACAAATGAGGATCGCGGAATTTGCGGAAGCCAACAATGTTACCGAACAAATACTGAAAGAGGCGCTCCATCTTACGTCAAAAGAGGAACTCTCTAAGACGATAGGGAGTCTTGGTTTTAGTCTTGCCGAAATCATCGCACGTGTTGAGAAAGCCTTTGCTCTGCAGGCGGAGCACGAATCCAAAAATTGGATTAAGATACGTGTAAAATTTGTGCTGTGGACTACAATTCTGGTTTTCGTTTTTGTTCTTTTGCGGCATAACCGTGTCACATCGCGAATGAGAAAGAGTCTTTATGCTTTTTCTATTGTTCTCTTCGGTGTAATTTTCGGTTCTGACCCGAGTCCGATGGGCACTGTCAAGGATGCTATCGCGCTTTACGGGGCCAAAGGGGCGATATTTCCGCCAAGGATGGTTGCCCTTGCCATCTTTTTGCTCATGGTCGTGTTGGCAAACAAGTTTATCTGTTCCTGGGGGTGTCAACTGGGCACGCTTCAAGATCTACTATTCAGGCTGAATCGGGATTCCAGGGACCGTAAAGGAATTCTCAGGCAATACAAAATACCTTTTTTTGTGTCCAACGGAGTGCGAATCTTGTTTTTTATTCTCTTCACCATTGCCGCATTCCTTTGGGCTATTGACATCGTAGAGCCTATTGACCCTTTCAAGGTTTACAAGCCGCAATTTGTTGGAATCTGGGGAGGGATTTTTATTGCCGCCATACTGTTGCTAAGTATGATAATCTATCGGCCGTGGTGCAGCCTGTTTTGTCCCTTCGGGCTGGTTGGCTGGCTTTTTGAGAAAATAAGCCTCTTTAAGGTTAAAGTAAATTATGACACCTGCATCGCCTGTGAAGCCTGCGCCCGAGCCTGTCCCTCCACCGTGATGGAGGCAATACTGAAAAGAGATCGGGTTATACCGGACTGCTTTGCCTGTGGCACCTGCATCGAAGTGTGTCCCACCCACTCCATATCTTTTAGCGCCTGCAAACGCGTGAAAACGCCTGTGGGTAAGTTTACGAAAGATAAAGAAACTAAACGGCAGCAGGACATCGAATAGAAAGGCGGACTTCGATCTGGTACCGCCATGGTCCGAAGCAGCGGATTCTTCCGGAGTACGGGGTTGTCCGGTATCTGGTACACCGTTCTGTTTCACCCGGTCTGCCATGACCGCCTCGGGCATTATTTTTTGATATAAAAGTCTGCCTCGCGTTCCGATAATGCGCCTTCCTGGATGAGGCGTTTGAACAGGTCCACATCCACCTCCCGCGGCTTGCCGACACCGTCGGTTACGGCCGGTGCCCCCATGTCGGTAAGGAAGATTCCGGCCGAAGAGACGCTCATAAACAGTACGCTCAAAAACATCAGTACTACAGCAAGCGGAAACAGGGCGTTCAGCCAATACGCGTTGCGGGGTTCCGGCACAGATGGTTTCGCATCGTTGTGGCGAAGGACACAACGGTCACAATGAATACAGTCCAGGTCCGCAGGTGTCATCACCCCGAGATGGCAGTGGCGCGGGAGTGGTTTCGGCATCCAGCGGCGCAGCAGGGACACGCCGCTACAGAGGGACAGGAATGCGCCGGCCGGACAGAGGGTGCGGCACCAGAAGCGGGGCGAGAGGACCGACAAGGCTACGGCAAGAACGGCGACAGCCAGCACAGCACGCTCGCGGGCGCCGCCGAAAAGGGTGATCAGGATATCTCCCCTCAATACGGACGCATCCCGCGTGCAGGCGTACAAGATAAGCAGAGCAAAGAGGAACAGATATTTGACCGCGCGGCCGTACCGCCAGGTGGACTTGTCGGGGATATGCCGGCCGCCTGCTACCAGGTCGCCCGCGAGTTCCTGCAGCGCTCCGAAGGGACACAGGTAGCCGCAGTAAACATTACCCAACAGAAGTACCGCCAGCGGCACGATTGCCAACACAAAGAATGCGCCCGTGAAGGAAGCCCTCCCGAAGTTCATTGCGGTCAATGTAAGTACCTGCTGGGTGGAGAATTGCAGGTTCAGGAGAAAGCCTGCCACAACCAGTGAAGTGCAAAGTAACAAACGACGCCTCCACAGGCTTGGCCGCAGGCGCAACGCAACCGCTGCCATAAGCAGGAGGGAGAGGAGGAGGAAGTCGCGCAAGCCGGTGTTTTCTATTCCGGATGGGGCCGGCGGTATCTGCTTCATCCCGGTAATTTCCTTGTGCAGTGCATTCACGGCGAATCCATGGCCCGCCTGTTCCAGTGCCCGCATAATGGCGTTGCTGGTGACGGTCGCTCCGCTGACGGCATCTACGTCTTCAAAAGGAACAGGTGAGAACAAGGAACGTCCCAGCAACTGCAGTTTGCCGCCCTGCGCCATCTCCAGATACGCAGGCGTCTCGTTGTGTTGGAAGAGGTCATAATCGCGCAGGGAGCCGTCCGGGGCCATATATACCAGCAGCCGGAGGGGCCCACCATACCCGTAGACCCGGGGCGACCAGTCGGCGCTGTCAAACACATAGCCCCCGGGAGTATCCGTATCCGGCACGACGGCCAAGTATTCCGTAGCGGCACCGTCGGCACGGTGCGCCGTTTCCTTGCGCAAAACTCTGGAACCGGTAAAGGCGCGTGCTGACACTTCAATAGACTGGTTTTCTTGCGCCTGCCGTGCC
The DNA here is from genome assembly GCA_022710255.1 of Candidatus Hydrogenedentota bacterium. Classification (GTDB taxonomy): domain Bacteria; phylum Hydrogenedentota; class Hydrogenedentia; order Hydrogenedentales; family CAITNO01; genus JAAYBJ01. The sequence continues at coordinate 13,120 of JAKLHG010000010.1, read as the reverse complement.
CGGTCCGCAAGTTGCGATACCAAGAGGGCATACACGGCGATACCGGCAAGGATATAGCCGCACGACCGCCGCAGACGGTCAAACCAGTCTCCGGCTGTTATGGTGTTCCGGGCAGGCAGCAGCAGCGGCGCCAGGTTCACGGCCACCAGGGCCGCCAGCAACGTCACCGTCCCCTTAGCACCCAGCAAGGGCAGCAACAGCAGGCCCGTACTCAGGGCGCCCAGGGCGCCGCCCAGCGTGTCGGATAGTTCCAGGTGCGCGCCGGCGCGCGGCGCCGCAACCCCCGCAGCGGCCAATTGCGCGGCGACGAGGGGAACGTAGATACCGGTAAAAACACCCCCCCACGAAAACAACGCCAGCCAAACCGGCCGGGACCATTCCGGCAATAGGGCAATGGCCAGCAGTATCAAGACCTGAACCGTCAAAAAGACGCCCATAAGCCTGCGCGGTGAAAGGCCGCGATACCGCTGAAGCAACCGGCTGACGCAGGCGCATCCCGCTGAGCTGCCCAGCATGAAGAGCGCGGTGATCAAGCCAATATCCAGGAAGAGAGACCCGAAGCGGGCTTGATATATAAACATCAGCACTATATTGAAGGCCATGCTTGCAAGACCGGTCGACGTTACGACAACATGACAGTCAAAAAGAGACCGTCCGCGCCCGCGGCTTTTAAGCAGGTATAAGCAACGTAGCATTCCGTACAGCACTATGGGCGCTGCGAATAACCACAAACCCGCGCGGAGGAGGTGGCGGAGCGCCCGGGCAAAGGCGCGCCATTCCGCCTGTTTGAATGAGAGAAAGAGTCCATGTTGCAGCGCTTTTGGATGGCTGTCCGTGTTCAGGAATTCGTCCCGGGCCGAGGCCGCCAGCGTATTCTCGTAGGCGTCCAGTTGAAACGCAACACGGTCGGGCGGATACAGCATCGCCACGCCTTCCGGCGGATACAGCGTTTGGGCGCCCGCTATGGCCGAATACCGTTCACGAAGTGTTTCGGGCGACTGGCTGAGCCCGTCGCCGTTCGAGACGATCAGCCAGGTCTCGTCACCGGGCTTTATCACGATATTACGGAATTGATGCCGAAGCGTGGCCAGCATCATGGCGCCGGGGTCGGCCAGTTCGGCGCCGACATAGTTGGCGCCGCCGCTGACACGCACGCCGATAACGCCTGTATCGGACAGTATGCCTGACAGTTGTTCAAAGAATTCCCGGGTGCAATAGCGGTTGACCGTCAGAGTGGTTATCTCCGGCAGGTTGAGTACCACCAGGTCAACACGTTGCCGCGCATTCTGTACGAACAGGCGCAGGTCCTGACCAATGACTTCAATCTTATCCGGAAATTTGTTGGCGAGGAGGCACCGCAGCTTCTCCGGGTATTCGGGGTCGGGATGCATCCAGGTGACCCTCGCCACGCCGGGCAGGGCGCAGAAACGCGCGCTGATACCAAGGGTGTCTTCTCCGAACACGAGGATGTCCCGTGCGGCGGGATGTTGTGCAAGGTGGAGCGCGGCGACCTCGGCAGCACGATCACTTCCGGGGAAGGACTCGCACGCGCCGCCGCCGGAAAGCACCAGGAACTGGCCTTCCCGCTCTCCATACAGGTAGCGGCCCCGCGCCGTGGAAAGGCTTCCTCCGTAGGTGTCTTTTGGCAACAGCCGTGCCCAGGCCGCCCGGTCTTCCATCTGGGTCCAGCATCTTCCCAGGCGTCCGGGTACATTATCCGCTCCGGTAAGAATAAGGAGTACCACAACTGGTATCCATCGCAGGCGCGCGCGCCCCGAACCACGCCCGAAACCCGCATTGAACGGCAGTGAGGCGGCGGCCGCGAAACAGGCCCACACGAACACGGTCTGTCCGCTTGCATGGCCTATGAGCATCGCCGTCACGAACAGGCCGCCCATGCAGGCTCCCAGTGTTTCGAACGTGTAGACGCGTGCGGCAGGAAGTCCGGCGTCTTTTTCGGCCCAGCGGCATCCCACCGGAAAAAGCACCCCCGTGAGCAGGCTCACGGGGGCATTGACAAGAAACAAGAGCACGAACATCCGCATGAGGGGAAAGACCACGTACGGCTCGATTCCCGCCAGGGAACGGGCGTGAAGCACCAAGAAATGCTGCAGCAGGAATGCGGGGATATACAGGAGTACGGCAGGCGCAAACCAGGCCCCGAACGCGACAGTCCAGGAACTGTCCCGGCGGCCCGCATACGCGCCCAGCGCTATCCATAGCAGCCAGGACGCGTAGAAAACAGCGATGCCCGGTTCACTGTATTCAAAAACTGCGATTACATCCCGGAATAACAGCGACTGGGCTACCAGCGAAAAGAATCCCAACCCCATCAGGGGTAAAAAGCCGCGTATCCGCTTCACGAGGAGACCTCAATCCTGGTCGTTGAACACAATGGCCTCGAACACGGTCCAGGAAGCGCCTTCCTTCCATGCATCCGCCGCAAGCCCCGCTTTAAGCGAGAGATGCGTCAGTGTCTCCTCCAGGGTCCAGTGTTGTTCCGGTGCCACCTGTGGCAAGAACACCGCGCTGTGCCCATTCTTCTGGATGACCATTCCGTGTTTGCCAAGGACAATATCCCGGTAGGAAGAAACGGGCATTGGCGGCGTCAGCGCGGAAATTTCGTATTCGAGCATGGGCAATTCTTTTTCCGTCACCGTGCGGAAGCGGGGATCATTGACGCCCGCGTCAATGGCGCGTTCCATGACGGCCTCATACAGGGGGCGTCTGGGGAATATCTCACCGATGCACCCCCGTAGTTGCCCGTTCATGTTGAGGGTGACGAATACGCCCATGGTTCGGCGCATTGCAGGCGTGATCTCGATGCCTAAATCTTCCGGGGTCGCGTTTTTGCCTGTAATGATATAGGCTTCAAGCATGCCCCGGGCGAGTTTCAGCAGCAGCGCCTTTTCCTGGGAGGAAAGCGAACCTTCCGAAACCCCGGTGCTTTCAGGTGTGGTTTTCTTTTCGGGCCAGAGGCCTGTGAAAGCAATGCTCATATAACTGACCGAAGTGCTGGTATCTGTCGTCATGCGTCCCGAGGTGTCATATTTGAGCAGGCGCGCCTCGGATTCTCCGGGCAGCATGGACAACAGAATGGAAATGGGGTGGCGGCCGCAAATGGTCGCGCCTGTTTCATCCACATAGTGTCTGAAACCCGCCTCGTCTTTGTTTCGAATGTGTTCCCAGGCCCCCAAGTCGAGTTTCTCCAGATTTTCGAGAACATGGTCCACAAAGGGCGCGTACCCGAAGCCGGCGCCGTAGTGGGTGAAATCACTGCTGGCGATGACCAGCGTATCCGGCGTGACAATATCCTGAAGAATCGTCGCCATCCGTTTGACAGATTCATCATCCACATTGCCTATTACGATGGGGACCAGTTGAAACGATTTTAAGGCCCGTTGCAGCAAGGGCAGTTGAATCTGCACACTGTGTTCGGATGCATCCACATTCCGGACCACGCGGAATTCCGGATGTTTCAGCAACGCCGAAATCGCGTCCAGATCCAGGGGAACCTCGCCCAAAGGCGTTGCGATATGCGTCGCGTCGGAAACATGGGCATACCCGTCCATGAACACGCGGTGTGACGGCCCCATGACAATTACGCGTTTATACTGCCGTCTCCCGGCAGCCTTCAACCCGAAGGCGGCTACAGCACCCGAGTAGCGGTAGCCCGCGTGAGGCAGTACCAGAGCCTGAACAGTATCTATGGGCTCGGTGTCGGCGCTGGCGATATAGTGGTCGATTTCGGCCGCGAGCCGTTCTGCGTCCGCCTCATACCACATGCCTGCCAGGGGCGAATCAAATACTTTTTTTGGCTGTTTTGCATCCATGGTTTTCTCTTCCTTCTGGGCGTCTGTCGCCGAGCAGTGTTGCAGCATCCGGGGAAGTGTAAGCGCCAGCAGCGCCAAGGTGAATAGCGGGACCAAAAGTGCTATGGAAGGTATATGGCTTCGGGACATCCTGGGATTCCTTTCATCGGGCGCCGTCATCCCCCCCAGCGCCCGGGCTTTCCGATGGCGGTGAAATCACCTTTCAGAACCGGGCCGCTATACCGCCGCGCCCGTGCGGCTTCCACATAGATACGCGGGGCGGGGCGCGGCATCTTCCGGACACGGGGCGCCAGAATCGCCGCCGTCAGTACCCCGAAGAAATGGCGTCGGTTCATTGCCAGATTCCAATAATATCTTTTCCGCATGAACATTTTCCATCCGTAATTATGTTTTTCAGCACGGTAAAGCCGCGCCGTTCTATCAGCAGCTGTCCGCAGACGGGACAATAGGTGTTCTCCGAATCCGGCAGCGAGAGGTTACCGATGTAAATATGATGAAGCCCTTGTTCCCGGGCAGCGGCCCGGGCGCGTTCAAGCGTTTCGGCGGGCGTTGGCGGCAGGTTTTTCATCTGGTACTGAGGGAAAAACCGCGAGAAATGGAGAGGTGTTTCCGCACCGAGGTTGGCCGCGATCCAACGTGCCAGTTTCCGGAAATCCTCGTCGCTGTCGTTCAGGGTCGGAATTACCAGGTTGGTGATTTCCACCAGCACGCCCGCTTCCCGCGCCAGGACACACGACTGCAGCACCGGCCCGAGCGAGGCATCGCAGATATCTCTATAAAAGTTGTCCGACATGGACTTGATGTCAATCTGGGCGCCGTCAATGTAAGGATACAATCTTCTCAGGGGTTCTTCATTGAGGTAGCCCGCCGTGACAATGACATTACGAAGGCCCGCTTCCCGGGCGCGCATGGAACAGTCCAGTGTGTACTCGTAGTACACAAGCGGTTCCGTATAGGTGTACGCCACGGACAGGCATCCCTGCTCTTTTGCCAGCCGGACGACTTGTTCCGGCGGCAGTTCCCGGGCGGGCACATTCTCGGGGTTTTCCTGAGAAATTTCCCAGTTCTGGCAGTTCTTGCAATGGAGGTTACAGCCCACCGTGGCCAGGCTCAGGATGCCCGACCCCGGCAGAAAATGAAACATGGGTTTCTTTTCCACAGGGTCCACGTGGACCGCACAGGTATACCCGTAGGTTGTGGCCACCAGCCGGCCGTTCAGGTTGACGCGTATCCGGCACTCGCCGCTCTGGCCTGGTTCGATCATACAGCCCTTGGGGCATAGGTTGCATTGAAGCGTCATAAGGCTCGTATTCCTGCCGTGCCTTTATTTTGCTACTCCTTGGCTTGAATGTCAAGGGGGAACAATCTCCCCAAAATTGCGCGCACCAATTTTTCTCTGGAGGGCATTATGCCGCGAACCGGAACGAAAATAATTTCATCGCTTTCAGTTCAAACCTGAGCCGCACGGGTTTCCCTGCCCAGCCGCTCACATCGCTGACACCTTTCCAGACAACCTTCCGCGCCAGGCTGTTCGCGCCAAGCACATCACACTCCGCAAGGGTATGCCCGGCAATTTCATTGCCGTCGCCATCCAGGAGGGCAACTTTGCCGGTTCCACCGGCGCTGCCGTCCAGGTTCAACAACAGGCGCCGGCCGGAGAAGACAAGGGCCGGAGTGGTAAAGGTTCCGCCTTCCTGCGGCGCTTCGACATACATAAACCCGTCCGGACGTTGTTCCACGCGCTGAATGGAACCGATCCCCTGCACTCCCGTTTCGCCGTGGGTGCTCTTGTAGCCGCCGTAATACTGGTACAAGGCATCCCCGCTCCGGACAATGCCTACTCCCATATACGCTTGCGACGCGTCGAGGGCATCCTCCAGCCCCAGAGGCACATAGGGTCTCCGGGAAGGCCGTGTCCAGGTTACCCCGTCCCGGCTGACCGCCAGGTGAATGTCAAGATACCCGTCATTACCGAATTTGCCCACCGGGGGTTCGGGAAAATGACGGTAAAGCGACGGAAACATGAAGTAGGCGTCGTCCGCCCAGGGATACTGGATGCAGGCGGCATTGTAGAGGTCGGTATTGGGCGGATCCTTTTCGTCACAGCCCAACACAATGGGGACCTCGCGGCTGGATACCGGAATCTTGTCATCGCCCCAGATGTAATAAGGCTTCTCCAGCGGGACATGCGGCCACGGCTCGAGGATGTTGTCCATCTCGACGCGGCCAATTTTACGCAGCGGGTCCCAGACCCGGATGTTGGCGACGTACTTCTTCAGGCGGGTGTCGTAAAAGGCCTGGTTGGCCGTATCGGGAAGCAGCGGGAACACGCGCACGGGCGACTGGGTCCAGTTCAGGCCGTCGGGCGAGGTCCACAGATACAACCCCGCCTTTTGAGGATCGGGCCAGTACATCGCCGAGACGGCCTTGAAACGTTGTTCTGGCGGTGCGACCGGGTCCAAAAAGACGGTCGTTTCCATGGCGCCTGTCAACACGATGTTGTTGTTTTTTACACCCTGATATTCAATTAAACCCAGTTCGGGCTTCTCCCAGGTTCGTCCGTCCTGGCTGCGCGCGAAACACTGGCAGTAATTGTTCGCCGTGTCCCGGGCAAGATACCACATCTTATATTCGCCTTCGTGTTGCACCACACTGACACAAAAACCGATATCACCCGATTCCCACGCTTTGTCCGGCAGAATCGCCACCCCTGCCTTGGCGGGCGGATTTATCTGTACCGTAATATTCTTCGACTCGGCGATGAAACGGGAATCCATAAATAGCTGTGTCCGGTCGCCTGCGTCAAGGACGGTATTCGATGCCCCTGCGAGTTGCGCGCGAAACCATGGGGCAAGCAATTCCTCTGGGGCGCGCGTATCCCCCTCGTTTCGTTCCACCATGCCGATGTCCTGCGCCCAAATCAACGCCCGCGCCAGACGGTCCCGTTCCAATGCGTCCCCTTCAAGCGCCGGAGTGGTTACGGAAGGCACGACGGCCATACAGTCCCACTCCTGATAGCCGAAGCTTAAGGCGTTGTTGAGCACCCACGTGTAGGCATGCAGAAACTGGTCTTGCGAATCGGCCTTCGCATCCGCCGGTATGGCCACCACCACGAGGTCCGGTTTCAGTTCCCGCACCATCTTCGCGCTCTCTTCGAGCTGGGGCAGGGTCATGCCTTCCACGGGCCAGGACGTCATCTCCACGCGCGCCTCGGGCACCACGGTCCGCAACGTGGCCGCCGCGAAGCCGTCATAGGGCGGCATGGCCAAGACGCGAACGGGCTTACCCTCCTTCAGTAACGCAAGCGTTCTGGGCAGCGAGGGTTGGGGCGGCCCCACATCATCCAGGGAAACCGACCTGCCGGATACCGCTGCCGCTATCGTTTCCGCGATATATTTATGTCCCACCATGTTCGGATGAATCTCATCACTCATCATCCTCTGCCAGGCAAGGGGGTCTTTGGCCCGGACCACTTCAAACGCGGCGTAACAATCGGCTACCGGCGCATGTTCCCGTTCGCTCACCCTGTGGATACCCGCCGTGTATTCGATCAGTTTCACCGCGGGCCGTTCCGGCGTTTCCGCAACCGAATTGGGGGTGCACAACAGCACTTCCGCGCCGGCCTCCCGGCACCTGCCGATAATCGTGGAGAGGTTCGCCTCGAATGCCTCCAGCGGCACCCGGGTCATGTCGTTCAACCCGAACATCACGGTCACCAGGTGCGGCTTGCGGGCAAGCACATCCGCCTCCAGGCGCTTCAGCCCGTCAAGGGTGGTGTGGCCGCTGATGCCCGCATTGAAGGCATCCACCTGCGCAGCAGGATACAGGCGTTCCAGCGCAATCGCCAGCATGTTCGTATAGGCGCGCCGCCCGCCCGTGTGGTAATACACGCCCGTTACACTGTCCCCGAGGCATACGATCCGGACCGGCTCTTGACCCGCCTTTAATAGTTCAACCGTTTTGGAAACAGCGGGCGCAGGCGCTTCCGGCGTCTGGGCCGTTCCATACTCCGTCCACCATCCGGCACATGACAACATAACAAGAGCAATCAAACAGTACTTGCGCATAACGTTGTTTTCCTTTTGATTCTACACATCAGTGTCTTATCGGTTGCCTACTGTAATCAAAAACACAAAGTTGAGAATTTTTCTCGTTCCAAAGTACAAATCTTGTCATTACCCACATCTTTCCATTCAGAATATGGTATTGGAATGCCGACGTATGTATTCAGAATCCCAACGGGATTCCATATCATAGCCCAGGGTTGCGGTACCCCGCTACCCTGGGTAAGCGATGTCTCTCCATTCCTTTTCTACTCCAACGGAGTTACGTCGGTTTTCCCATACGCCATTTATACCAACGTGACGTAACCCCATCGGGGTAAGCGGGAATTGGGGGCGATTTCCAACCCAGGGTAGCGGGGTACCGCAACCCTGGGCTATGTTCCTAAATCCCGTTGGGATATTGAATTCAAACATTCACTTTTTTCTCGTTCCCACGTTGTACTTGGGAACGGGTCCGTTCTTGAAGTTGTACTTCCGGTTTTACGCCGCGTTCCTAGTCGGACTTGCATCTGGCAGATTACGCCCCGGGTTGCGAAGTACAACTTCGCGGACAAGTGCGTTCCCAAGTACAACTTGGGAACGAGAAAAATCGAGAAAAAAACAAAATGATTCCGACAAAAAAACGGACTGCGGCTATGGAAGCAGGTCTGCCTCCCTGACCTTCACGCGGACGCCGCCCTGCATGGTAGTGATCCAAAGTTCGCCGGGTTTCCGCTCGTAGACATAGGGATACGCGAGCCAGGCGCCCGGCTGCCGGGCCACCACGACGGGCGTCGTCCAGGTTTTCCCGTCATCCTCGGAAAAGGCGACGGAAAGTTCTTCACGATGGTTGCTCACCGGCACTTCCGACCACTCACGGTCGCCGCCGGTGAGCGGGTATTCCGTCTTCCCTTCGGGGAAACGACGGTTCCACACCAGCAGGAGCCTGCCGCTTTGCAACCGTTTGAGCATGCCCGGCGCGCTGCTCGCGTCTATGGTCGTCTGCCCCATGGTCCGCCAGTACATCCCGTCGTCGGAAAAGGCCTCCCAGAAGACGCCCAGGTTCGTGCGGATCAATTTCCAGAGGCGCCCGTCGCGCAGTTCCTCAACCGTCGCCTCCGTGGCGCCGTCATGATGCCCGTTGCCGCCGAGGTCAAGGAGATTGCTGGGTTTCCAGGTAAGCCCGTCGTCGGTGGACGAATAGGTCAGCACGCAGTGCCGCCCCGGGCGGTTCAGCAGGCGCATGGAGGTGAACACCACGCGCCCGTCCCGTGTCTGAATAATATCACGTACGGCGCCGGTCCAGTCCTCATGAAGCGTCTGAAAGTCCTGCCAGGTTTTCCCCTCATCCAGACTGCGAATGACACAGCAGGGCAGGCGCGTGCCGGGGTCGGCGTCATGGGTCTCGCTGTTCCAGCGCCAGTCCTGCGCGCTCACGTTCAAGAACGCCGCAATAATTACGCCGCTCCGGGTGCGCAGCAATGCCCCCTCCGTGCTGATTGAGATAGTTTCACCTTCCTTGAAGATGGGCGTGGATTCCCACGTGACCCCCTCGTCCTTGCTGACCAGGGCATGGGCCCCCTGCAGGGCAAGAATGCCGCCGTCTCCCAGGGTGACGAAGGGTCCCAGCACCTCCGACGGCAGTGTCTCGCATTTTGGATGGAGCCATAGTTCCTCCGGGAAAGCCTCCATGCCGATACAAAACATGAGTATCCCTGCTATTGTTGGGAAAAAGAAGTTGCGCATAACGGGTCTCCCTGGGTTGATGGCACGCCGGGCATAACGACCACCCTTGTTATTAGGACCTCGGCTCGTAGCCGCTATAAAAAACAAGAAGTTAGGTGTGTTATTCATACCTGAGAAAAAATGGGACTGTTTCCACCGCATCTTACCATAAGAGCATGATAAAACGTTTATACTATGGCATTGTTTTGGACTGGCATATGCGAAATTGATCAAGCGGTGGGAACTGTCCCACTTTTTTCGGTCTTGTTTCATGGGCCCGCAAAAAATTTGGTACAGCCTCCGGCGCAGTTTAAAATCGGGTACAAGATTCATAGCCTTCGCGTGCGCCGGAGGCAGTCCCATTTTTTGCTCCGTACTTGCTACTCGATACTGGGTTGCGGGTAAAGCCCGCGTTAGGACCTTTTTTTCCCAAGATATACTTATTTCTTGTACCTCCTCAACTCAGGACAGGCATCGCTCCAAAACTTTAACGTGGAAAAGACAAAGGAATACCCCAATGAACAGAAGGCATTTTATTGGCATGGCGGCCGGAGGCGTACTGACGGTGAAGCAGGCGTCCGCTTTTGGAACGGACGTTCCGGACGCGCCTTCCTCTCCCGCTTCTTTTCCGTCGCCCTTTGCATCCCGCCGCGCGCACCATGGCGGCCTCGACATCCGAGTGGACAGCCCGCGCGTACTCATGCGGGGCCCCATGTTCCCCAATCTTGCCCGCTTCCGCGACGGTTCCCTTATCCTCTTCGCGCAAGCCGTCGAGGAGGGCGGTCCCCTGGCCGCCATCCGGTCCGAAGACAACGGCGTCACCTGGCGCGGCCATCCGGCGGGCGTGGACGGGCTCGGACTGAACACCTTCCAGCCCTCACACGGTCCCGCCGTTTCCATCCACTATGATACCCGGCCCGTGGAAGGATCTCCAGGCCTGCGCACCACCCGGCGCTGGGAGTCCGATGACGGGTGGCACAGCCTGCGCGGCCCCCTCGAAGACGGCACCCTTGCGCTTCCCCCGGATCAGTTCAAAACCGAAGAAAAACACTGGTTTCACGGTAACACGCTGGAACTGCCCGACGGCCGCCTCCTCGCCGCCCTGCAGGGGACCCACCAACCGTGGGTGTTCCGGACCTTTCTGGCCGAATCCTCCGACCGGGGGAAAACCTGGCGTTTCGTGAGCCACATCGCCTCCCTCGACACCCTGTACGATCCCGAAGGCGCCACAAAAAAAGGCTGGAGTCTCTGGGGCCCCTGCGAACCCAACATCGCCCGCCTCGGCGACGGGAAACTGATCTGTGTGGCGCGGCTGGTCAACGATGACAACAACCCGCTCATGGCCGCCCCGAAGGAGGCGTATCACGACCTTTCCTATGCCATCCCCGGCACGGGCATTCATCCGGGAACGCTCCCCGCCGACGCCTATTATGAGCCCGGCCCGCCCAGCGCTCCCCTGGTCATTTCCTTCAGCGACGATAGCGGCACCACGTGGTCGCGGCCCAGGCCGATGCAACAAGCCCGGGGGTGCTTCCCGCGCATGGCCTTTGACGGCAAGGTGCTCGCGCTCACCTATGGCGGGCTCGCCTACCCGCGCTGGGGCAACAGCGTTTCCTTCAGCACCGACGGCGGCACTTCCTGGACGGAAGAAATCAACTTCGCCCCCTTCTTCACCACAGGCTACACGGATATTGTCGCCCTCGGTCCCGGGAAATTCCTCGCGGTCTTTGATTGCACCCCGCCCCAGCCCTGGAACAACCACGCCGCCCACTGGGTCGGCGCGGTGGATATCGAGGTCATTTAAGATAGTATCGGATTATCCACAAAGCAATTACCACCTGCTTCGAAAATTGGTACCCATTTTCGTGGTTTCTGGGTGAGCTGCGGGCTCATGAGGACTGTTTAGAAAATTCCTATGACATTTATGTGGTTTCCGGGTGAGTTATAGGCTCATGGTAACTATTGGGTTACAAAGCAGACTTAACACCACCGTCATTCCCGTTTTTTTCGTGTCATTGCTTGATTGCGAGAACTGAACTATAACAACCGAAAAAAAAGGGAAACCATCTTTGCTCAATTACGGGTCTTTTTAGTAGGCGTACCTTCCCAGGTGCGCCGTCGGCGGGTATCATCACTTGAGTTCTTATAGACGCTTAAAGGCGGAAATATAAACTATGTGGTTTGTTTTCCCAACGGCGCACCTGGAAAGGTACGCCTACTAAAAACGCATTAAGTCCAGCGAAATTTATAATACTTTTGTGCTACTTCAAAAATTGATATTAAATTTCGTGGTTTCCGGGTGAGCCTCGGGCTCATGATGACATGTCCCCAAATTCCATTTCTCTCTTTCGTTCCCTCTACATTGTTCTCGTGATGCTCTATACATTGACCATGTGCAAAGAAGAATTTGTGAACCAGTTCTCATGAGCCCGTGGCTCACCCTGAAACCACGAAAATGTCAGGGGAATTTTCGAAGCAGAAGAACTGCCCCTTTGGAGTGCGCAAGTCATACTTGCGCTTTCGCTTTCTTGTCCACGTAGTCCGTAAGTATGATCTTTCAACTTGATGGTTACGGTACCACGAAATTCAAAGCGCAAGTATGACTTGCGCACTCCAAAGGGGCGATGATACGAAGATTCGATTTCTTTTTTGGTTCTGTATGCGATAATGAGGCAAGGCTTTACATCAGACATCTATAATGCTGCTGGATTATTTGGGAGGCAGTTGAAACACCTGTTCCGCTAGCGGGGAAAGTGTCGGCGGGAGTTTGGCGTCAAGGGTGATGGTGTAGTCCTCAAGAACGCCTTCGTCCGCCTTGGTAACCTCGAGGGAATACGCGCCTCCATCGCCGGGTGTGACGGTGGCCTTGGCGGTCTGTTGTTTCGTGGAGGTCTGGACCGTGGCGATCGGGTTGCCCGCAGGATCAAACACATTCAGCCGCGCGGTCTCGCCCCCTTGTCCCTTGATGGACAAGGTAAACGCGCCGGTTTTGGGAGGCACGTAGAAATAGAGACGTCCGACTCCTTGGATCAGGGACAAGCCCTCGGCGGCATACAGTCCCGCGGGAGTGTTGGTACTGGTTATGGAATAGGCGCAACTTCCTGAGGTGAGAGCCAGGAAATACAGCCCCTCCGTTTCCAGCGTGAACCGGACTTCTCTGTTTGTCCCATGGGGGATCGTTCCGGAAAGAAGCGTTTTCATAGAGGGGTCCCGCAATTCCCAAAGGAGGGCGTTGTCATACGCGCCGACGGGAACGTCTTGCAGCAGGACCTCCGCCGGCGTGCCTGCGGTTGCGGCGAGGACGATGAGATTATCCCCCCGTAGTTTGATGTTTGGCCACGCAACGTGTTGCCCTGTCCCTTTCGGGACCCCCAGTTCGGCAATCTTCCCGACCTGCTTAAACGCTTCGGCAAACCAGGACTCCGGATTTTCGCGCGGTTGGTGTTGGGCATCGAAACGCCCTTCCCGGATGGCGCTGTTTGCCCAGGTGAACCACTTCCAGTACTCCGCATGGTCGTC
>JAKLHG010000001.1 GCA_022710255.1 Candidatus Hydrogenedentota bacterium | reverse complement strand
TAGGTCAGGGTGGCCAACCCCTTCTGGCGGCAATAGGGCAGGATATGCGCTTCAGGCTCCCTGTAAAGCATGCTGTAGCGAAACTGGTCGCTGGCCACCGGGCCGCAGGCGCCGTTTTCCTCCAATTGTTCCAGGGAAACATTCGACACCCCGATGGCGCGGATTTTACCCGCATCCTTCAACTTCATCAGGCAGGCCATGGTGTCTTCTATGGGCGTGAGGTCCGGTTCTTTCGACGGCCAGTGGGTCTGGTACAAATCAATGTAATCCGTCTCCAGACGGCGCAGGCTGTTTTCGACCTCGATCTGAATCGTTTCCGGCCGCAGGCTGATATAGACATCCTTGCCGTCAAGATGCGCGTGAAAAGCGCCGCGGTTATCTTCCCACCAGATGCCGCATTTGGTTGCAATGACCGCCTTGTCACGGCGCCCCTTCAAAGCCTTCGCGATGATTTCCTCCGCGTGGCCCCAGCCGTAGCCGGGTGCGGTGTCGATAAAGTTGACCCCGGCAGCGAGCGCCGCATCAATCGCGCGCAGCGATTCCTTGTCCTCAACCCCATCCCAGGTCAGGCCGCCGCCGGTCACCCAGGTGCCCATCGCCACCACGGAAGCCTTAATCCCCGAATTCCCCAACATTTTATACTGCATGATTTACTCTCCTTCTGTGTGGATTGCGTTCGCAGCCGTGTATGGATAGTACGCAACCGGATACTATCATGTTCGGCGTGGAAAATGCACACGATGAAAAACAAACAAAAGAACAGTACCGTCTATTTTAATAATTCCCGCAACGACAACAGTTGTCCCCGTATAGCAGTTGTGGATGTGGACCGGGAAGCGGAAGGCTTATTCAAGCGTTGTCGTTTCCTGCGCCTTTACCGTGAGGGTGCCCATGGACACCTTCGCCGTAATCAGACCGGGTTGATCAAGGGTGCCTTTCAACCCCGCAGCGCGGGCGCCCATAATACGTTGATGCAGATTAAGGTCAAAGTCCTGAAATTCCGCTTTGCCGATATCCACCGCCAGATCGTATTCAAAACTTGCCTTTGGGGAAAGAGACAACTCCAATTTCCCCACGTGAATGTCGAAATGCTGTTCTCCAAAAATGCCCATGGGCGCGGCTGTCGTCACATTCCCCACAGATACGGCGGCAGTCACGTTCCCCGGCAGATTTCGTAAGTGCATATTGCCAAACTGGACCTCGGCATTTGTGGAAATATAGGTGGGCGTTTCCACGAACCGGTTGACATGCGGCACAATACGCACAAAGAGGCGTTCCAGGAAGCCGCGGGCGCCCAATTGTACGGCCAACTCCACCCGCCCACCCTTCAGTGTCGGGGAGACCATCACCGAGTCCAGATAAGCATTGGGTGAGGCGAAACCGAACAAACTGTAGGCGTCCACATACTTTTCGGTCTTGATAAATACCACCCCGTCGTTATCATTGAACGCGTTGCCGGTGACGGTGACATTGCCCACGGGATTGGAGATGGCCAGTTCCCGGGCGGCGCACAGTTCCATCTCTTCGATGAAGATGTCGCTTGTGCCCTTGACACATCCGGAAACCATGGCCGCGGAAAGGAGGAGCAGCAAAGCCGTCATCCGCCTGTATCCGCTTCTTTTAACCATAAATGCACTCCGCAATGGTGGTATTGTCAGCACCCCGTGGCCACGGCTGTATCTACTATACAGTTCTGCCCCGGTACAGTTACCACCCCTGTTGTGCCCCATGCGGGCGAAAAAGAGTACCTAATGTGCTAGTAATCAACAAAAATAAAAAGGTTATTATTCCACTTTATCCATCTCAGTATAGCATAAAGACATTAAAACTGCAACCGCTGTCGAAGGGCATTCAAGGCGCGGGGCCCGGCAGTTGGTCCTGGAAGGGGGCCGTTTTCAGGGTAAAAAAGGTTCATGATGCATTGGCGAGGACGTTGGGATTTTGGCTGTGGCTATGCTGATGACCGAAATACCGCGAGAATAGGGGCCGGAAAACCCGCTGTAACCGGGCTACCGCCGAGGACGTGGAATGTGGCACAATAAGCCCCGGACCGGCCGGATGCGTCGGGCTGGACGGGTTTGCCAAGGGCGGTGATGGCGGTCAATCTAATGTTACCAAGCCTTTAAAAGGGGATTTCAGGATATGAATCAGGGTGTTTCTTTGGAAGCGTTGGTTGTGTCGCGGTGTATCCGGGACAGGTGCACCGTGGCCACCGCGGAGTCTTGTACGGGCGGTCTTATATCCCATCGCATTACGAACGTTCCCGGAGCGTCGGCCATATTTTTGGGCGGTATCACCGCGTATGCCAACGCCATAAAAACAGGGTTGCTGGGGGTTCCCAAAGAAGCGCTGGCGGCGGCGGGTGCGGTTTCGGAAGCGGTGGCCGAGGCTATGGCGCTGGGTGCCCGGGAACGGTTCGGCGCGGATTTTTCCGTGGCGGTTACGGGCATCGCCGGGCCGGGCGGCGGGACGCCGGAAAAGCCTGTGGGCACGGTGTGCCTGGCGGCGGCAGGCCCGGCGGCGCTGCGTGTCCGGCGGGAGCGCTTTGCCGGGGACCGCGATGCCGTCAAAGCGCAAACTGCGGAAGCGGCCTTGGCATTGTTGCTTGAAGTAATGGAAGGGGCGGGACATGAGCACTGATTTTGTACACCTTCATCTGCACAGTCATTTCAGCCTGCTGGACGGCTTGACCAAGCCCGAGGAATTGGTCAAGCGCTGCGCGCAATATGATATGCCGGCGTGCGCTGTGACGGACCACGGAACGGTGTTCGGGTTGCTTGAGTTCTGCCAGGAGGCCAAGAAGAAAGGCATCAAACCCATTTTGGGGTGCGAAGTATACGTGGCGCCCACAAACCGGTTCGATAAATCGGCCAAAAGCGGCAAGGAAGCCAGCAACCACCTTCTGCTCCTGTGCGAGAACGAACAGGGCTACCACAATCTGTGCAAGCTGAGTACGCAGGCCCATCTGGAAGGCTGGCACTATAAACCGCGCGTCGATATCGCGCTGCTGGAAGAACATCATGAGGGGTTGATTGCGGCGACGGCCTGCCTTAACGGACGCGTTCCCCGCATGTTGCTGGCGGGACAGCCGGAAGAAGCGGAAAAGACGCTGGACCAGTACATCGGCATTTTCGGGCCGGATAACGTATGTGTAGAGATGATGAATCACGGCATGCCTGAAGAAAACCAGGTGAACCCGCTGCTGTATGACCTGGCGCAGAAACGTAAAGTACCCGTCATCGCCACCAATGACAGCCACTACCTCGACCGGTCGGATTCGGAAGCCCACGATATTCTGCTCTGTCTGCAAACCAAGAAGACCTTGCAGGATACGGACCGGATGCGGCTGCCCAACGACGAGTTTTATTTTCGCAATGCTGCTGAGATGAAAGGGTGCTTTGCGCGGTGGCCCGAGGCCGTAACCAATACCGTGCTTATCGCGGAACGCTGCAACGCCACCGTGCCCACCGGCCTGAAACTCATTCCAAGCTACCCGGTGCCCGACGGGCAGGACAAGGAGGCCTATCTTCGGGAACGGGTGTATGAGGGGTTGCAGAAACGCTATGGGACGCCGCTGCCTTCCGCCGCCGTCGAACGGGTGGAATACGAGTTGGGCGTTATCATCAGCATGGGCTTTGTGGATTATTTCCTGGTCGTCTGGGATCTGGTCCACTATGCGCGCCAGTCGGGGATTCCCGTGGGTCCGGGCCGCGGTTCCGGCGCCGGGTGCCTCGTCGCGTATGCCCTGGGCATTACCAATCTCGATCCCCTGCGCTACAAGCTGCTTTTTGAACGGTTCCTGAATCCTGAGCGCGTGAGCATGCCCGATATCGACATCGATTTCTGCATGAACCGCCGCGAGGAACTGCTGGAGTATTCCCGCAAGAAATACGGCGCCGACTGCGTCAGCCAGATCGTGACCTTCGGCCGCATGATGGCGAAGAACGTGGTCCGCAGCGTTGCGCGCGTGATGGACATGCCCATTGCCGAAGCCAACCGGATTGCCGCGTTAATCCCCAACATCCTGAACGTGACGCTCGACAAAGCCTATAAGAGTGAAGCCGAGCTCCAACAGCTCATTGCACAGGACAAACAAATCGCCCACCTGTGGAAAATGGCGTTGCGGCTTGAAGGGACCATCTACAGTTACGGCAAGCACGCGGCGGGCGTGGTGCTCTGCGACCATCCGCTTACGGACCATATCGCCCTGTTCAAGCCCGCGGGCGCCGATACGGTAACCACCCAGGTTGAGATGAAGGGTGTGGAAAAAATCGGCCTGCTCAAAATGGACATCCTCGGCCTGCGGACCCTGACCATGTTGAATGAGGCGGTGCGCCTGATTAATAAACACCAGGGGGTTGCCCTGGATATGGACAACCTGGACCTGGAAGACGAAAAAACCTATGCGCTGCTGCGCAGCGGCGATACGGCAGGCGTGTTTCAGCTGGAAAGTGCGGGCATGCGCGATGTGGCAAAACGCATCGGCCTCGAAAATATCGAGGAGATAAACGCCCTGGTCGCCCTGTATCGCCCGGGGCCGATGGAGTATATCGACACCTATATCGAGAATAAACGAAACCCGGAGGCTATCGTATACAACCCGCCCATGCTCAAACCCATCCTCAGGGAAACCTACGGTGTTTCCGTGTATCAGGAGCAGGTCATGCAGATTGTGCAGGTGTGCGGCGGGTTCAGCCTGGGCCGGGCCGATATCGTGCGCCGCGCCATGTCCAAGAAAAACGACGACTTGCTGAACGCCCAAAAACCGGATTTCCTGGCGGGATGCGCGGCAAACGGCATCGATGCCGCCCTGGGTGAGGATTTGTGGGCGCGCATTGAAATGTTTTCAGGGTACGGCTTTAATAAATCCCACAGCATGGCCTACGCCATTATCGCCTATCAGACCGCCTATCTCAAGGCGCATTATCCCGTGGAATTCATGTGCGCCCTGCTCATCAGCGAATCGGGCGATCTTAAAAAGACGGCCTTATACGTGGAAGAGTGCAACCGGCTCGGGATTAACGTACTCGCGCCGGACATCAACCACAGCGAGGTTCTTTTCACCGTGGAAGACCAGGCCATCCGCTTTGGACTGAGCGCCATAAAAAATCTGGGGGAAGTGCCCTGCAACGCCATTGTGGCCGACCGGGAAAAGAACGGCCCCTACCAGGACATTTTTGATTTCTGCACCCGCATCAGCGGCCAGAATGTTAATGCCCGGGTCATCGAAAGCCTGAACAAGGCGGGTGCCTTCGGCAGTACCGGGTGGAACCGTCGCCAGGTCTGCGAGGTCATCGTGCAGGCCATTCAACTGGGCCTGTCCCTTCAAAAGGAGCGGGAAGCGGGACAGACTTCTCTTTTTGAAATGGAAGGCGCCGATGATGTCTTCGACACTTCCCAGGTCAGACCCGACTTGCCCGAATGGCCCGAGGAGGAGTTGCTGGCCTATGAAAAAGAGATGCTCGGTCTTTATGTCACGGGCCATCCCCTGCGGCGGCATGCCGTGCTTATACGCCGGATGAGCACCCTGGACCTGGGCAGTTTCGAGGAACGGACCGACGGGGAGATTGTGAATGTTTGCGGTCTCATCACGGAGCACAAAAAAATTTACAGCAGAAAGAACGAGCCCATGGCGTTTCTGACACTGGAAACGCTCCAGGGGCCCTGCGAAGCGACCGTCTTTCCCAAACTGTACGCGGAAACGAAAGACCTCCTCGTGGCGGACGGCATCATTGCCTGCAAGGCCACCGTGAACATACGGGAAGACAAGCATACGCTTATCGCGGAAGGCATCTTCCCCATAAACGAGGCGGAGAAAGCGCTGGGTACCGCCGTACACGTCCGGCTGAAACCGGAACAACAAAACCCGGAGACCGCGCACGCCCTTGCCGTGCTGCTGGGAGGCGCCCGGGGCGATTGCGATGTTTATGTTCATTGCCTTAATGCTTCTTATGGCGAAATAATCCTGCATGCCACAAGTGCCTGCATGGTACGTCCCTCACCTGAACTTCAAGACCAGGTCGAAGCGCTGCTTGGAGAGGGTGCTTATTTTATCTCCGCCGGCGCCGGCCTGCCCAGCCACAGACAACCCGCTCTTCGCGAGGATTCCCGGAAACGTTTTCCGCGACGCCAGGGAAACCAGGACGCGAAACGGGAGGTCTATTAATGGCCTGTTTCCTCAATAACAGGACTAGATACAAGAAGAAGTTTGTTTTTTGCGGTTCCCATTGCATGCGCGCGGGAATCCAACTTCCCGGACTTGTTTCATGACGTTACGGCTGCCACCAGTGCCCGGCTATAGCCGGAACCATCCCCTCCTGCCAGGGAGACGCCTTTCAGGCGTGCTGCCTGCGGCCGGGCTGACGTTCCTCCTGGTGCTTTCGGGGTGTTCCACCACGGCAAACCGGGAGCGGGCCGATGCCGAGGCCTATGGCATTCTTGAAGAAAAAAGCCCTGATGTGCCGGGCGCGGAGGCCGAGTTCTCCCTGAACGCGGTGGACAGTCCCCTGGCACTGGAGAGCCTGCCCAGGACCGAGGAACCCGATACCGGCCTCGGTGAAGCCGTTACGGAACCGGCGGGCAGTTCCATCCTCTCTCTGGAGAACGCCATTATGCTGGCGGTACAGCGCAATCGCGGATATCAAAATGCCAAGGAAAGCCTGTACCTGGAAGCCCTCGCTCTGACCCTTGACCGGCACCAGTATACGCCCATCTTTTCCGGGAGTGCCGCGACCGCTCTTCAAAGGTCCGCCAAGGACCAAACGGTTCCTTCCCTTTTCCCGGAGACCATGGCCGGGGTTGGCGCCATTGTCGGAGAACTGGAGCAATTGACGGGTTCACAATCGGAGCTTCTCCGGGCCTACGCCGGGCTCCTGGAATCGGCCGGCGAAGCGGCGGGCCTGGATGAACCCGCCACCCAACTGGTCGAGGAGCGGCGGGTCACCGGGAATACCTCGCTGAATGTCAGCCGCCTGATGCGCGGCGGCGGGCGCATCGCCGCATCCCTGACCACCAACTTCCTGCGTTTCCTGACCGGTGACCCCCGGGAAGCATCGGCATCCGTCCTGGAACTGACCGTCGCCCAGCCCCTGTTGCGGGGCGCCGGGCGCGATATCGCTGCCGAACGACTGACCCAGGCAGAACGGGACGTATTGTACGCATTGCGCGAGTTTACCCATTACCGGAAGACCTTCACGGTAAATGTGTGTTCGGCCTATTACAGCGTACTGCGTCAGCGCGATATCGTGCGCAACAACTGGACCAGCCTTCAGAACTTCATGATGAATGTGGAACGGGAACGTGCCTTTGCCCAGGAAGGGTTGCGCACTCAGGCGGAACTCGGGCGTATGGAACAGTTCCGGTTGAACAACGAAAATGAATATGTCAACGCCGCGCGCCGCTACCAGGAAGAACTGGACGAATTTAAAATCCTCCTCGGCCTGTCCACCGATACGCCCATCGTTCTGGATAACCGCGAGATGGAGCGCCTGCGCACCCAGGGGTTGAACCATCCCTCGGTAGCGCTCGAAGATGCCACCCAGGTGGCGTTGGTGTCGCGCCTCGACTTGTACAATGAGAAAGATCGCGTGGACGACGCCCGGCGGCGCGTGCGGGTCGCCGCCAACGCGCTCAAGCCGGGATTGGACATCGTTGCTGACGCCCTGGTAAGCAGCACGGAAGAAAACAATCCCGCCGACCTGGACTTCAACCGTATGGACTGGAACATCGGCCTGGACCTCGATCCAGCCCTGGACAAAAAGCAGGAACGCAATGCCTACCGCGCTGCCCTGATCGACCTGGAGCGCAGTCTGCGCAACAGCACCCTCGCGGAAGACAATATCAAGCTCGAAGTGCGCGCCGCCTGGCGCAACCTGGAGCAGGCCCAAAACAACTACCGGGTCGCCCTCGAAAGCGTCAAACTGAGCGAGCGCCGCGTGGAAGAACAGCAACTCCTCTCCGAACTCGGCCTCGCCACCGCCCAGGACCAGGTGGATGCTCAGGATGATTTGATTCAATCCCAGAACAGTCTTACCTCAGCCCTGATAGCGCACACCCTCGCCCGCCTCAATTTCTGGCGCGACATGGGCATTCTCTACATTGGCAAAGACGGTCTCTGGAAAGAACTGCCCCTGGATACCGCCAAGGAAGAATAATAGTTTCCGCATATCCACGTTCCACCGGTCCCCGGGCAGTATGTTACCTGCCAGTACAATTTCAGTTCCTGTAACACTGTTTGCATTCGGTGAGGGTAGATGCGACTTTCATAGCCTGCAAACCGGGTATGATCTTTGTGAAAACTATTGTTCCCGTGCACAGGACAATAGCCGGGCGGTATGGGGTGGCAAGTCGCTAAGTTCGACCAGACCTTCTCTGCTTGGCAATGCTTCCCCGGACCAGAAATCGGTGATGCTGCGGGCCGTGCCGACGGGCACGAGAACGGTCTGCAGCTCGTCCGTCCAGTTGAAGATGCACATTACTTCACGGTCCGGCAACATTATCCGTCCGATTTGAAATGAATGGTCCTCGAACCGGGCGGCAACGCCCGTGGGCGGGACCAGCTTGCGGAGCACCTGCAGCCGCTCCGGAGAGATGCGGGGCAGGTCGTCACCAGACAGCACCATGCCGCCCGAGGCGTAAATCGCCGCAGCATGAAACATAAATTCATGGTCGGCAAGTCCGCCGGTCAACAGGACGCAGTCAGGATCGTTCCACCAAAGCCGGCCATTCTGCCAATTGCGGTGGAACGTCTCCCGCGCGACGTGTTCCATGGTCTCCCTGCGCCGTTCGGTGTCTCCGGAAGAGCGGGACCCGTGTATCAGCCCCAGCGAGGGCCACATCGGATGGTTGCATCCCAGGAGGAACCCATCACCGGCGCCGCGCAGCACTGCCGCCATGCCCCGGCGGTACGCTTCCACGCGCGTTGCTTCGGGGTCGTGAAACCGGCCGCCGTGCATGGCGCCCCAGAAATTGGCATCCAGTTTAAAGTAACTGCATCCCCATTCCTGGCGCATGGTTCGGAACACGGATTCCAGGTACTGTTGCGCTTCGGGGACGGTGCCGTCAAGGGCATACCAGGGGCCATTGCGCCACCCGCCGAAGGTAACCGCATCGGAGCGCAGGGGGCGGCCCCCGGCGTCCATGATGAACCAGTCCGGGTGTTCCCGGAAGACTTTAGATGCCTCCTCCGCGATGAACGGGGCGACCCAGATGGCCGGTTCCCGTCCCGTTTCCCGTATCTGCCGGATAACCTCGCGGATGCCGCCGCCAAAGGCCTTGCCCGTGTCCAGCCAGTCGCCCATGGCCGCCTGATAACCGTCGTCTATCTGCACATAGTTCAGTTCGGGAAGGGTTTCGGCAATATAGTTGAGGTTGCGTTCCACTTTGCGGGTGGTGACGTTCGGCCCGAAGCAATACCAGGAGCACCATCCCGCCGGAACCGGCGGCTTGAACAGGGGCGGATGGTTCGAGGCAATGTGCCCGGCGAACTCCTCCAGCAGTGTTTCGTGATGGCCGCCGATACCCGCCCAGAAGCGTTCCAGTTCCCAGGAAGCGCCTGGCGCCAGTGGGAGATTTTCAGTGTCCAGAACGGCTTCAATGGAATCGGACCGTACATAGAACTTGCCGACAAACCGGTTACAGGAAGTGAACCCAAGCACGATATCCCCGTCTTGTTCCGGAGACAGAACCATCATGCCGTATACCGTCGTAGCGTCGTCCGGCTGGGGAATCCTGTAATGGCCGCGATCCGTATAGCCGCCGACATCAACCGGCTGCCCCAGCGTGCCCGCTGTCTGGGAAAGCATGGTAAATCCCTCGCCATAAAAAACGGTGTCCGGAGGCAGCGAATGGGCAATATGGAACAGGACCACTTCACGGATACGTACGGGCTCATTGCCCCTGTTGGTCAGCCTTGAAGCACACACCGGGCCTTCCCAGGCGCGGTCCAGAGAAATGGATGCGGATGAACTGTTTTCGGCTGTCCGGACTTCGCCCGGCGCTTTCCGGATGTTTTCCACCGTGATGGTCGGGTCGGCTTGCGCTGATAACAAGCCGATCAACATTGGGAATACGGTTACTGCCAGCAGTGGGACGTAGAATCGCATGATACACCCTCTCATAATAAATGTGTTTGATATTGTCGCATAATTAGGTAGAAACCGCCTACCGTGATGGGTACAACCGGGGAATATCCGGGTGTCTCATAACACCATACAGTTAAACGGGATCATGATTGAAGGCCGGATGAAGCGGAACGCTTTCAATTGCCTGCCAGTCTTCGCTGAACTGAATATAGATAAAGGTGCCGCGGTATCAAACCCAAGAGCAAGGCACCTCCCGTTCTCCCCCGCCTCTCGTTCCCAAGTTGTACTTGGGAATGTACTTGTCCGCGAAATTGCATTTCGCAAACTTTGCATCATCAACCCGAATACGGAACAAAGAAGAGGAAGTGCAACTTCAAGAGCAAGTACGTTACGAAATACAATTTCGTAACGAGTCCAAGTGAACATTACCCTGCTCCGTACAGACTGGCACGGCGGTGTCCGGATAGAACCCGCCCGGAAAGGCCTCCGCGTTCGCACCGCCCGCGGCGCGCGCGGGTATTGCCTGAAGCCGGTAGAACTATCGGGACACTACCCATAAGCATGTGCGCGCCACATTAGTAGGCGTACCTTCCCAGGTGCGTCATAAAACGATACCACAACTTACTAACGCGAGCGGTGCCCGCAACCCAAGGAAAATAACAACATCTGAGCAAAAAATGGGACTGCCTCCGGCGCACGCCAAAACCATGAGCGAAATACTTAATTCTGAATCACGACGGAGGCTGTCCCAGAGTTTTTGCGGGCGTGGGGTACAGGGCCGAAAAAAAATGTGGGACAGCCGCACATGAGGCTTACGGCTCCACCGTAAACGATGAAATTGTCCCTTACTGGGATCGCTGGCATCCCTGCCGGCCAGACGTGGCATGACAGGCATTTGCGTTGAATCAGCCGGCAGGGATGCCAGCGATCCCAGTAGATATAAAATTTCAGCGCAGCGGTTCACCCCGGCATACCGGGGGTAGTTGTCAAAAGAAACTGTACGATTATGAGAGCACGACTACGATTACGAGCACGAGCACGAGCATGATTGCGCCGATTCGTGGTTCGTGCTCGTACTCGTATTTCGTAATCGAGATGATTCGTGAAAAAACCAAATGCGGGTAAGCTGTTCTATATTAACAGGTTGCGATTTGTGTTTCTCAGGAGTTCCCGCCGCTTTGTTATGCGCAAACCCACAGCACCCACAGCCTAAAACATGTATCAATGCGCTCCTATCAACAAACGAACGCGTATAATTTGTGGCGGGAACAGTCCCATTTTTTCTCCGCCTATGCATTCAACTTCTTGTTTTTTTGATGGTACTTGAGCGATTAGGGGCTAAACCGCACTAAGACGCACCTCTGGGAAGGTATGCCTGCAGAAAGACAGCCCGCCCTATTGCCCCCTCACGACCCTGCGCTTCCCACAAACGTTCCCAGAACATCCTTGTCCAAATTAGATTTTCTTGGACAGGCTCGTTCCATGCGTTGACACCTATTTCCATGTGGTAAGCACCGGGGAAAGCCTGTATTTATGGCATTTTGTGGCCCTGGAATGGTCTCTCAACGGCCTTCGCAGTTTGGACAGGCAAATGCAGCGGTCAGTAAACCTGATCCTGGAAACCGGGAAAATGACGCCAAAACCTGTCCAAAATGCCAATGAATTCAACTATATGTGTTCGATAGCAGCCTTAATTTGGATACCAGTGCCTAAATCCGCACGTAAGGAATGGCAAGAGCGTAGAAGTGGCATCCTGCCGCTTCCATCGTGACTGCGGCCCGCATGTCCGTCTTGATGCAAAGCGGCAGGATGCCGCTTCTACATTCCTTGTCCTTATTGGCTTTACACCAACAGCTCGGTTTCTTACGTGCGGATTTGGGCAGGGGTTTGGGGTGTTGATATACACGTAAAAAGAAGTATACTCTTGTCCAGATTAGGGTTGTATTTTTTTTTGGTTTTGTTTTTCATCGCCCAAAAGAAACGCCGCCCATTCCTCTCCTCGTTCATAGTTGCCTGAATAATTCTTATGCCCGCAGTAGGCGTACCTTCCCTGGTGCGCCATAATTCCACAAGTACAGAAATGGCCCCTTAGGGCGCACCAGGGAAGGTACGCCTACTGAAGCCCGGCATTAAACGCCGCTGTATTATCCTGACTTAGACAGGACCGTCACCCCCAGAAAAAGGTACCCTTAATCTGTACATGGATAATTAGCGTTAAATGCGCCTTCGTTTGAGCGGGAATACATCTTAACCCTGTCTTAATTTGGACAGCAGTGTTCCCAGAATAGGATAGGTCACGTCCGTTTTTTGAATAACCACCGGATCATACACCGGATTCGAAGACTCATAAATCCAAGGGTTCGATACTCCGCTATCCTGAAAAAATTGTAGCGGCCCATTGTGTAGATACCCCGGTAGGGGTAAATGCCATTCGCCGGCGGTTGAGCGAAGCGATACCACCGGAAAACTGAAAATAAGTTCGGAGCGCAGGAGCTGACCCCAGCGAAAGCCGTAAGCCGGGTCTGTCCGTCGCTTACAACGGTCTTATTTTTATCGTTTACGGAGAAGGCGAAACCTCATGAACGGCCGTCTCAAGAAATTATCGGTTAGCGAAGGAGTTACTATCAGCAACTTGAATATAGTACAATCATCATCAACACTGGTGACACGCGTGTTCTAAACACCACTGTGAGGGTGGTGTTGTGACGGCGACGCGGAAGAAGTTGTTTCATCTAGTATAGAGGACAAAAGAAGCCGAATTGGGGGCTGAGGTCCGGGTTCATGGAATCACAGGTCATATCGAAACAGCGGGTGGCGGATCATGGCGAGGTCTTGACCGGGCAACGGGAGGTCAACGCCATGCTCGACCTGGTCAAGCAGGAAACGGAGCGGATTGACTCCCGTTTTCTGGAACCGGCCTGTGGTAATGGCAACTTCCAGGTGGCAATTCTGGAGCGGGGCGTCCAGCGATGAGTAAGAAAGCGTCATCAGGGAGTAAGCCGTCGGGCGCTGGCAAACGAAAGCCACCCAATGAGCTGCTGCAGAAATCCGCATCTCCTGTTGATGTGCCTCTCTTTGATCGTGTGGCCGCGATTCTGGAACAGGCGCGGGGCAATGTCGTTCGGGCGGTCAACACGAACATGGTGACGGCCTATTGGCTGATCGGCCGGGAGATTGTGGAGGCCGTGCAGGGCGGGGAGGAGCGGGCGGAATATGGCAAGCAGGTGCTGGAGAGCCTGTCCGTACTACTGACAGAGCGGTATGGGAAAGGTTTTTCTGTCGCGAATCTCAAGACTTTCAGGCAGTTTTACCAAGCGTTTGCCACTCTTGGGAGCGCAATTTGCTACCCGACGGGTGGCGAATTGCCGGAATCCGAGAAACTTTCCCCATTGGGAAGAGAATTGACTCAATCACAGATTCGCTACCCGATGGGTAGCGAATTCACACAAGCCTTCAATCCGCTGCTCTCCTGGTCGCATTACCGAGCCTTGATGCGGGTTGAGAATGCCGTCGCCCACGATTTCTACGAGCGCTAGGCTATCGAGTGCGGCTGGAGCAAGGCAGAGCTCGAACGGCAGATCCACAGTTTCTACTACGACCGGATTATCGAAAATCACGGTGAGAAAGGCCTGCTTCCGGAAGGCCGCGAGCGGCTGCCCGGAGAAACGGTCCAACCCGCCACTGTGCTCAAGTCGCCGATGGTGCTGGAGTTTCTCGGACTTCCTGATCCGCCTGAATTGCACGAGAGCAGGCTTGAACAATCCATTATTGACAATTTGCAGAACTTCCTGCTGGAACTGGGCAAGGGCTTCTCGTTTGTCTCCCGGCAGAAGCATATTCGATTCGACGACGATGACTTCTACATTGACCTCGTTTTCTACAACTATGTCCTGAAGTGTTTTTTGCTGGTTGATCTGAAAATGGGCAAGCTGACCCATGCCGACATCGGGCAGATGGATGGCTATGTCAGGCTTTACGAGGATCGCTTCAAGATCCCTGGTGACAATCCTACCATCGGGCTGTTGCTCAGCTCGGACAAAAGCGATACGGTTGCCAAATACTCTATACTCAACGAGAACAAGCGAATTTTTGCTTCAAAGTACCTGCCAAATCTGCCCAGCGAGGAGCAACTGCGCCTCGAAATCGCCAGGGAGCGCCGCCTGATCGAAGACGCATTGCGAGAGCGCAAGGCATTGACGGAAGGAGGGCAATAATGAGCAACGGCTTCTTCCCCCCGCGCCCGGCAGCGCGACCGACGATATACGCTTACGAGGACACGAATCCCCAATATGCGGGATTGCTCAAGGTGGGTTACACGACTGTGGACGCGCAAAGCCGTGTTGCCCAACAGTACCCGACAGTGCGCCCCGGCAAGCCGCCGTACCGTATCGTTCTCGAAGAATCCGCCATGCGGAACGACGGGACGGTGTTCACCGATCATGACATACACCGGATGCTGCGGATAAACGGTGTCAAGTATCCGGACGGCGAGTGGTTCCGCTGCACGGTGGAACAGGTCAAGGCGGCGATCATCGCCGTGCGGATCGGTCAGCTGAACGAAGAAAACCGGTCGCTGGATTTCAAGATGCGGCCGGAACAGCAAGCGGCGGTCACGAAGACGGCGGCCTATTTCGCCGGTTGGCGCAAGGACAAGGGCAACCGGAACAAACCGCCCCACTTCCTGTGGAACTGCAAGATGCGTTTCGGGAAGACCTTTGCGGCGTATCAGTTGGCAAAGAAGATGGGCTGGAAGAAGGTATTGGTGCTGACGTTCAAGCCGGCGGTACAAAGCGCGTGGGAAGAAGATCTGAAATGCCATGTGGACTTCAACGGCTGGCAGTTTATCAAGCCGGGTGGCCTGACCTATGCGGAGGCGAACAAGAAGAAGCCCCTCGTTTGTTTTGGCTCGTTTCAGGACTACCTGGGCCGCAACCCGAGCACGGGCGGCATAAAGACGAAGAACGAGTGGGTTCACACAACGAACTGGGACTGCGTGATCCTGGACGAATACCACTACGGCGCATGGCGGGAGAACGCGAAGGAACTCTTCGAAGCGGAGGACAAGAAGGAGGCCGCGTTCGGCGAAGGGGAAGGGATCGATGTCTTCGACGAGGATATCATGCCGATCACGACGGAGGGCTATCTCTACCTGTCAGGCACACCGTTCCGGGCCATAGCTTCCGGGGAGTTTATCGAGGAGCAAATTTACAACTGGACCTATTCCGACGAACAGCGGGCCAAGCAGGACTGGGAAGGCCCCAACAATCCCTATGCCGCGCTGCCCCGGATGGTGCTGCTGACGTATCAACTGCCGGACGCAATCCGGGAAGTAGCCATGCAGGGCGAGTTCAATGAGTTTGATTTGAACGTGTTCTTTTCCGCCGAGGGCATGGGCGTCCTGGCGCGCTTCAAATACTAGGACGAGGTGCAGAAATGGCTGGACTTGATACGCGGCGCGTTCATGCCGACCAGTGTTGACAACCTGAAACTGGGAGCGCAGAAACCGCCCATGCCGTTCTCGGACGTGCGGCTCCTGGGCGTGCTTTCCCATTCCTTCTGGTTCCTGCCGAGCGTGGCCGCTTGTCACGCTATGCGTAATCTGCTGGCGAAGAGACAGAACCGGTTCTACCACGATTACAAGGTTGTTGTGGCGGCGGGAAGCGCCGCCGGCATCGGTGTAGCGGCGCTGCCCCCGGTGCAAGAGGCGATGGACGATCCACTGACGACCAAGACCATCACATTGACCTGTGGCAAGTTGACCACAGGCGTGACGGTGAAGCCGTGGACGGGTATCCTCATGCTGCGCAACTCCTCCAGCCCGGAAACCTACTTTCAAGCGGCGTTCCGGGTGCAGTCGCCCTGGACGGTGCGCAACCCCGACGGCGCGTCTCCGAATGAGGAGCAGGTCATCAAGAGGGAGTGCTATGTCTTCGACTTCGCCCCGGACCGGGCGTTGCGGCAGATTGCGTACTACAGTTGCCGGTTGAAAATGGATGAGCGGAATCCGGAACAGAAGGT
This sequence comes from Candidatus Hydrogenedentota bacterium, assembly GCA_022710255.1. Lineage (GTDB taxonomy): Bacteria > Hydrogenedentota > Hydrogenedentia > Hydrogenedentales > CAITNO01 > JAAYBJ01. Next base: position 12,798 of record JAKLHG010000001.1, on the reverse strand, counting down.
GGCCGAGTTCATCAGCTTCCTGCCGGTTCTATCCTATGACGGCAGTTCGATGAAGCAAATTGATGCCGCCGGGATTCTCGACATGGCGATGAGCGGCACGACGGCGACCCTGCTGGTGCGACGCTGGGAAAGCGCATTGTTGGTGAATGTGGACAATGATACCTTGAAGCGGCTCATGGCCAATGAAGCCGCCATGAAGGCGTTGATGAACATCGAGGGTTTCCGCAATTTGAATCAGGACATCGAAACGATCATCAACAAGTCGGATGCCGTGAAGAAGACGCGCAAGGAAAAGAACGACGAGGAGATGACGGAGAAAGAGAAAAAAGAACTAACCGAGGCGGAAAAGGAATACAAGAGCAAGCGCAAGCAGATACAGGAAAAGCTTATCAAGTTCGCCACGCGCGTTCCGATCTTCATGTACCTGACCGATTACCGGGAACGATGTCTAAAAGACGTAATTACGCAGTTGGAGCCGGGGCTTTTCAAAAAAGTCACGGGGTTGAGCGTGAAGGACTTTGAATTGCTGGTCAGCCTGGGGGTTTTCAACAGCGCACTTATGAATGACGCCATATACAAGTTCAAGCGCTACGAGGACGCCAGCCTGAGTTACACCGGCATCAACAAGCACGAAGGGGAGGATATTGGCTTGTTTGACACCGTGCTCAGCGCCAAGGACTATCAGGCGCTGATCGAGTGCGTCGCCGAAATGCCGTAGGCGTGTCTGGGTATTTCACGGGGCATCATATCTGTTCAGGATGCTGTGAAGTTTTCTTATGACATTATCTTGACGCCCAATTATTAAAACGCCCATTGGGGCAACCCAACCGCCTTGCAATGTGCGCGGGTTGGGAACTCGTTCCCAAATTCCATTTGGGAACGAGAGAGATTTCACAGCGCGGTAACCGTCGGTTGCCCGTCTTTTTCTGTGATGCGGATTATCGCGCCTATCTGTCGTTGCTGTCGCACTTCTGCGCACAGTATCAGATGATACTATGGGTCTATTGCACTTGTGTGCGAAATTGTATTTCGTGAACATCGCGGTCTGGACTGCGAATGAGAGTATACGGCGCGGGGTCGCGAAGTGCAACTTCGCCTGCCATTGCGTTAGGAAATGCAATTTCGTAACGAGCCTGCAACAGGTGAATGCTTATGTTGCTTATGTGCATAATTGTGATTTACTTACGCTCTCGTTTCTTTGGAGTCGGACGAGTCGGATTTGTGAATGCGTCGGCATACGCCTATGGCGTATCCGGAAACCATGGAAATGAATGGCAATTTTCGAAGTAGTTACCCAAGGGGATTGCTTCACTACGTTCGCAATGACGGGTATCTGTTTACTTCGAAATCTGGTATTCCTTTTCGAAACAGGGCGACCATAGTTTTTGGAGTGCACAAGCCGTCTTTGTTTATTCCAAAACAGCGGTAATACGACGATTCAACCTCTTGTTTTTTATAGCGGCTAAGAACCGACCCGGGCTACCTGTTTCTGGATATCCGGCGCGGGCGGGAAGCGGGTCTTCGTTCATATCTTGCTCCGTCGGTGTGGTCAAGGTCCACCACGGCGCTCACGTCGCTTGTGAAATCCACTTTGATGCTGACGCGGGTGTTTTGTTGAATAAACCGGGTATCGCCGATGCTGTCCATGTCAAAATAGTTCCCGCGGATGCGGGTATTACCGCTGATTTCCACATTGACCGGTTCGGCGACCGCGATACCGCCCACGCTGAGGGCCAGCATGATGGCAACCGGAGGCAGTGTGTTCAGTTTCATGCCTGTTCTCCTGACGGCCGCGCCCGGGAGGTCCGGATGCGTTCCTGTCGCAGGGTACCCAAAGCGTACCCCTCTTCAGTATACGTGAAAGACCGGGCCATTTCTACATCGCATCGGTCTGTGCGGGAGGCTGCACAGGAGCGCCTTGTCCGCGCCGTCTAAAGGGTGGTACCCTTTGTAGCAGTCCGGTGGGGTGTGCTGCCGGGGGGCATTTGACACGCACGCGGGTATAGGATTACAATCATACCCGTAAATGATAAGCCGACCTTCGGGGCTGGGTGAAATTCCCGACCGGCGGTGAAAGCCCGCGAACGCCGCAAGGCGCCGACACCGGTGTGAATCCGGGGCCGACGGTTAGAGTCCGGATGAGAGGAGGCGGCCGCATAGTGCCCGGTGTGTCCGGTATCGCCGGGTGTGCGAACAGAATGAAGCAGTTGGTCCGCGACGCTTCCCGTATTCCCCGAAGGGTTGATGAAACCTGGTCGGGGTTTTTTGTTTTATGCAGTCTGATGCAACCTATATGGCGCGCGCCCTGGCGCTGGCGGCCCGTGGAACGGGCTGGACCAGCCCCAACCCGATGGTGGGCTGTGTTATTGTCAAACAGGACGTGATTGTCGGCGAAGGCTGGCACCAGCGTGCCGGCGGCCCCCATGCGGAGGTAAATGCCTATGCCGCCTGTGGCGCGGCGGATACCTTCGGCGCAACGGTGTATGTCACGCTGGAGCCCTGCGCCCATGAAGGGCGCACCCCGCCTTGTGTGGATTTGCTTTTAACCCGGCGGCCGGGCCGCGTGGTTGTAGCCATGGGCGACCCGAACCCCCACGTGGCGGGCGGCGGCATCGAACGCCTGCGCGCGGCGGGCATCCGCGTGGACGTGGGGGTGCTTGAAGCGGAGGCGCGGCGCTTCAATGAAGTCTTTGTCAAGCATATTACCACCGGCCTGCCGTGGGTAACGGCCAAATGCGCCATGACGCTGGACGGCAAGATAGCGACGCGCACGGGCCATTCGAAATGGGTGACAGGCGAGGCCGCACGGGCCATGACCCATCGCATGCGGCACGCCCACGATGCCATCCTGGTAGGCAGCCGCACGATCATGCTGGATAACCCGAGCCTGACCACCCGCATTCCCGGGGAACCGGGCCGGCACCCCGTTCGCATCATTCTGGACGCCGGTAATTACCTGTCCGAAGACCGGGCCGTGTTCGCCGCGGACCGCCAGGGGCCGACCTGGGTGGCCACCTCGGAGCAAACCGCCTATCCTTTTGCGGATGACACGCTGTTACTGCCGCCCGGTCCGGAAGGCGTGGATATGCGGTCCCTGGTACGGGAGTTGGGCGGCCGGGGCATTACCTCGCTGCTTATTGAAGGCGGCGGCGCCACGCTGGCGGCGGCCTTTGAAGCGGGCATCGTGGACAAGGTGTGTTTCTTTTGCGCGCCGAAACTCATCGGCGGTGATGAAGCCATCACCCCGGTACAGGGCCGGGGCCGCGAGGTCATGGATGCGGCGATACGCCTGCGAGACTTGCGCGCAATCCCTGTGGGCGAGGATGTACTGCTGGAGGCGTATGTATGCACTACAACGGAAACGGAGACCGCCGACGCATAATGTTTACGGGAATCATAGAAGAAATCGGCGCTGTTTCGCGGCGCAGCGGCGCGGAGCTGGCCATACTGGGCGAAACCGTCCTTGACGACCTGAAGGACGGAGACAGTGTCGCCGTGGACGGGGTGTGCCTGACGGTAGTGGCCTTTTTCCCCAAGGGCTTCGTTGTCCAGGTGTCTCCGGAAAGCTATGCGCGGACAACGCTGGGGCGACTGAAACCGGGCCACGCGGTTAATCTGGAGCGGGCCATGCGCGCGGACGGCCGTTTCGGCGGTCATTTTGTACTGGGTCATGTGGACGGTGTCGGGCGGGTGGTGTCTATCCGTGACCAGGGCGAGTTTTCACTGTGGACCTTCACCGCGCCGGAGGAGGTGGCCCGCTATCTGGCGCCGAAAGGCTCCATTGCCATTGACGGGATCAGCCTTACATTGGTGACCCCCGAACATAACAATTTCAGTGTCGCCGTGATCCCGGCCACCCTGCGCAAAACCACGCTGGGTTCCCGGCGTCCGGGCGACCCGGTCAATATGGAAGCGGACATTCTGGGTAAACACGTCCGCCATTACATGAACCTGGACGGCAGGAACGGCGTCACCGCCGAGTTCCTGGCGCGCCACGGGTTCGCATAGAGGTTTCCCTTATGTTGACTCCCATTCCTGAAATACTTGAAGAACTGCGGCAGGGCCGGATGATCATCCTGGTCGATGACGAAGACCGCGAAAATGAGGGCGACCTGGTGCTTGCCGCCGAGAAGGTGACGCCCGAAGCCATCAATTTCATGGCACGTTACGGGCGCGGCCTGATTTGCATGCCCATGGAGGACCAGGATATCCGCCGGCTCGGCTTGCCGGCCATGGTCACAGAAAACACAGCCAAGCTGAGCACCGCCTTTCACGTCACTTTCGAAGCGAAAGAAGGCGTTACCACGGGCATTAGCGCCTATGACCGCGCCCATTCCATTCGCGTCGCGGCCGACCCGTCCTCCACGGCGGACGACCTGGTGCGTCCGGGCCATGTATTCCCCCTGCGCGCCCGGCCGGGCGGGGTGCTGGTGCGCGCCGGCCAGACGGAAGGTTCCATCGATTTGATGCGCCTGGCGGGGTTGCGCCGTGCGTCGGTGATTTGTGAAATCATGAAGGATGACGGCACCATGGCGCGGATGCCGGACTTGGAGCGTTTTGCCGAAGAGCACGGGCTGAAAATCTGTTCCACGGCGGACATCATCCGTTATCGCAGGCGCTATGAAAAACTGGTCAAACGGACCGCGCAAGTCAAGATGCCGACCAAATTCGGTGAATTTATCCTGATCGCATACGAAAACGACGTGGATCCCTACCAGCATCTGGCGCTGGTTTGCGGCGACGTATATGCAAAAGAAGATGTGCTGGTGCGCATGCATTCGGAATGTTTCACGGGCGATGTGCTCGGCTCGCTGCGCTGCGATTGCGGCACCCAGCTGCACACGGCCTTGCGCATGATCGCCGCCGAAGGGCGCGGCGTGCTGGTCTATCTGCGCCAGGAAGGGCGCGGCATCGGCCTGATGAACAAACTTAAGGCGTATGAACTTCAGGAACAGGGCCTGGACACCGTCGAGGCCAACCTGCACCTAGGGTTTTCCGCCGATCCGCGTGAATACGGGCTTGGCGCCCAAATCCTGCAGGACCTGGGCATTACCAGCATGCGATTGTTGACCAACAACCCCGTGAAACGGGCCGGCCTTGAAGGGTACGGACTCACCGTGACTGACCGTGTGCCCATCGAGATACTCCCGGGCGACCTCAACCGCACCTATCTGAAAACCAAGCGTGAAAAAATGGGGCATCTGCTGACGGAATAATCCGCCAACGGTGTGCAGATACCATTTCAACCAAGGAGAACATATGTAATGGCAAAAGTAGTACAGGGAGATTTTTCCGGTGAAGGAAAAAAAATAGGGATTGTGGCGTCCCGGTTCAATGAATTCATCACCACCAAACTGTTGGGCGGGGCCATGGACACCCTGCTGCGACATGGCGTGAAGGATGCGGACATCACTGTGGCCTGGACACCGGGCGCCTTCGAAATTCCGCTGGTCGCCAAACGCATGGCCGGGTCCGGGAACTATAATGCCGTCATCGCGCTTGGTTGCGTTATTCGCGGGGCGACCCCTCATTTCGATTATGTCGCCGCCGAGTCTGCCAAAGGTGTTGGCCATGTGATGCTGGATACGGGCGTGCCGGTGCTGTTCGGCATCCTGACCACGGAAAACATCGAGCAGGCGGTGGAACGGGCCGGCACCAAGGCCGGCAACAAGGGTGCGGATGCGGCCATGGGCGCCCTTGAAATGGCCAACCTACTGGAGCAGGTCTAGGTGGCGAAATTCACGGAAAATCGACTGGGGCGCCAACTGGCGTTTCAGTTTCTCTTCGGCCTTGAGTTCACGACCCTTGACTGGCAGGTGGCGTTGCCCGAGTTCTGGGCAATGGAACCCGTGGCGCTCACCCGGGGTTCATTGGAACAGGACGAATCCTTCACCATCGAGCAGGAGAACACCAGTCAGGCCCAGTTTGAACGCGCCCGGCAGTTTGCCGGCCCGTTAATCGCCGGCGTATGCGAACAACAGGCCTTGCTGGATGCCTGGATTGCCGAAGCGCTGGACAACTGGCGCCCGGAGCGGGTCGGCCGCATCGAATGGATTATCCTGAGGCTTGCCCTCTACGAAATGAACTACTGCCCTGAAAGTCCGGACACGGTGGTAATCGCGGAAGCCATACGGCTGGCCACCATGTTCGGCGATACCGAATCGCCCCGATTTCTTAATGGGCTTCTTAACCGTTTTCTGGAAAGAAAACGGGAAGTGCAGGAAGATACGGGCGCGTCCGATGAGGGGCCGGCAGATGGCCTGGGTTGACCTGCATCTTCATTCGCGCTGTTCCGATGGCGCCGACGCCCCAGAAGAGGTGGTGGCCCGCGCCCATGCCCTGGGCATGGCGGCCCTGGCACTGACGGACCACGACACCGTGGCCGGGGTGCCCGCCGCGCGCGCGGCGGCGCACGAGGCAGGCCTGGGATTCCTGGACGGCGTCGAAATCAGCGCTGCCTTTGAAGACCGGGAGATACACATCATCGGCCTGGGCATGTGTCTTGAAGCGCCCGCTTTAACCCGCCTGCTTGAAACACTTCATACCTATCGCGCAACCCGGGTCAGGCGTATAGTGGAGCGTCTGGACAAGATTGGCACGGCGTCCATCGATGTCCTGGCGTCCCGGCTGCAGCCTGTTACGCCCGTAGGGCGCATGCATGTGGCCGTGGCGCTGATGGAACTTGGCAAGGCCACCTCCGTGCAAAACGCCTTTGACCGTTACCTGAACCGGTCCTGCCCGGCCTATGTACCCAAGGAACTGCCCTCCGCCCGGGAAGCCGTTGAAGCGATTCACGACGCGGACGGTCTTGCCTTTATCGCCCATCCGGGTCTCGGAAACACACTGTGCCGACGGCTCGACGCCCTTTTCGAAATGCCCTTTGACGGCCTCGAGGCCTGGCATGTCAGTCACACCCCGGAAATGGTCCGGGAATTCCAGGGCTTTGCCCGGGCCCGCGGCCTCCTTTTAACCGGCGGCAGCGATTGTCATGGTGATATCAAGAAAGAACGGCCCACAATGGGTCGTGTCAAAGTCCCCTATACCTGTTACGAACACATACTGGAAACGCTACTCGAAAGCGGAATACGGAACGGGTAAAATCCATGCAGGTATAAAAGCAGTCTTTTCTTTTTAAGCCAACAGGAATGGAACATTATTAGATTCCACGGTTTTTTACTTGCATTGTAACGCGAACCTGTGTAACAATGTATAATGATTATGTCCACAGTGGGAATGTGTAACGTATGTGGTCTGGAAAATGCGGGAAACCCAACCTGATTAAGGAGAGTGAGCATGATACTGTTGAATTTGTTTTATGAGCTGTTTAAAGTAACCTTCTATTTTTTTGCCGACTGGCTGAGAGCCCAGGTAATGGGCATGGTCGATTGCTGTGAATCTGAAAATTAATATCGCTTCAGATGGTCACAGAGTAAGGTATGGCTTCAAGGTAATGTGTATGTATCCTGATGTAAGCTAAGCGCATTCGCGCTCAAGGAAAGGAAAGTGGAATGGATTTCAGCTTGCTATTATCAGCATTGATTGACAGGACAGCGACATTTTTTCTGGACTTGTTCATCAACGGTATTTTCGACTTCTTGTCTGATGTGTTGTTCGGGGGAGCGTTCTGACAACACCCAGGACGGTGACAAAATCGTTTGCGGGCGCCTATTGTCGCCCGCTTTTTCTTTTTCGGAGTATCCATCATGAAACATGCCGGCTTCCGGGAATGGAAATTTTTACTTCCTGTGTGATGCGGGCGCGGTTTGCGGTTTTGTAATTTCGAGATATCTATGCGGCGCGTCGACAGGGAATATGAAACTTGTTTCAGTTCCTTAGGGTCTGACACATAGTACAACGAGAAGGGGAGCAGACCCTTCCGAGGCAAGCGCAGTCTGTCTTGAACCCTACCAGGAAACGATTATGTCCCTTCCTGCCAAATCCTCCCTGCTTGCTCTGGCGCCTATTGCGGTCGCCTGTGCAGGCGTGTGTTTCGCGTTATGGATGTCCCTTGCACCCTATCCCGTTCCGGCTTCTGCGCCGGCGGAACAGTTCAGCGCGGAGCGGGCCCATCAGCATATCGCCGCGGTCTGCACCGCGCCGCAGCCGGCGGGCTCCGTGCGCAATGATGAGGCATGCGCGTATATTCAAAAGGAACTGGAACGCCTGGGCGTGGAAACCGAACTCATCCACGTCTATGATAAAACCGGGGAACGGCAGGTATCCCGCCGCCGGGCGGTATTGGGGCGTATTCGGGGCGCCCATCCGACGCGGGCTTTCGCCATGGATGCCCACTTTGATTCGGTGGCCTGGGGACCGGGCGCTTCCGATGACTGGGCGGGCATTGCCGCCATGCTCGAGACGGCGCGGGCACTGAAGAATTCCCCTCCGCTGCAAAACGACATTATCTTTGTGTTTGCCGATCAGGAAGAATTTAATATGGGCGGTGCCAAGGCTTTTCGCAATCATTCCTGGTTCCAAGATGTGGGCATCATGCTTGGCGTGGAAACACGCGGCACCTCCGGCCCGTCCCTGATGTTCGAGACTTCTCCCGATAATGGATTCGTACTTCGCGAGCTGGCCCGTGCGGGGGTGGGACCGCGCACCAACTCCATCATGTACGACTTTTACAAGCGCATGCCCTTCAACAGCGATTTTGAGCATTACAAATTTGATGTCGCCGGCATGAACCTGGCCTTTGTAGATGGATTCGATCATTACCACACGGTTCTCGACAACCCTGAAAATGCCAGCCTGGCCAGCCTGCAGCACAATGGCAATTATGCCCTCGGCCTTGCCCGTCATTTCGGCATGATGAACCTGGACAACTGTCATGCGCCGGATGCCCAATATTTCAATACCATCGGCGGGCATCTGGTAGTGTATCCCCTCTCCTGGGGCTGGCCTCTGGCGATGGCCGCCATCGTGTTCATCCTCCTGGTATTCGCGTATGGTTTTATCACCCGGAAATTATCGCTGCGGGGTGTTCTTACCGGAATCCTTATAATTCCACTCGCCGGTCTTATTGCTGCCGTGCCCATCGGACTGATAAGTTACATTGTTTTCACCCGTTTTCGGGAGACCGCCCTGTATCAGAACAACGTGTTTAGTCTGGGCATGATAGCCGTCGGATTGTCGGTCTTTCTTTTCATGCTGGCCTTGTTGCGCCGCTGCGCCCGGCCCCAGGACCTGTTGGCGGGCGCCCTGTTGTGGTGGCTGGCCGGACTGGCCGCACTGCAGGTCTGGTTGCCCGGCGGCGCAAACCTCGCCCTTATTCCTCTGGTGAGCGGAGGTCTCTATCTTCTCGTAGTGCTTGTGTTCACAAAAAATGAGACCCCTTCCCCTGCGATCTTAGGAGGGTCCGTGCTGCTGGCGCTGCCGCCGCTCCTGTTTATCACCGGACCGCTCGCCGTGCCCTTCTATGCCGTCACGGTCATGGCATCCATAGTGCTCGTTCCCCTGGTCATCCTGTTGACCGCTTTTATCACGCCCCAGCTGTACCTTATCTCTCGCACCAGCCTCTGCGTCGCGGGCGCCGTTCTTATAATCGGGGGGGCTTTGTTGCTGGTTGCGGGATATCGGGGCTGTCTGCCGGGTCCTGATAGTCCCAAACTCAACTGCCTGGCTTATGGTGTTGACTTCGATCGGGAAGAAGCCTGCTGGCTAAGTTCCACCTCGCGGTGGGACGATTGGCTCGCGCGTTACATACCGGAAGACGCCCCAAGCGAACCCGCAGGCCGGTTTATGCACTATGACGACACGGCCTATAAAAAAGCGGCGGCCCCGATGCCGCCCCTGGGCCGGCCGACGGTGGAGATTCTGGAGGATACGGTCACAGAAGGCCGACGACGGCTGACCTGCAAGATTTACTCGCCCCGGGCGCCGCAGCGGATGTGGCTGCGTGTCACCTCCGACACGCCGGTTTATACTGCCCAGATACTCGGTCATGAACTGCCAGGAGCGGAAAAAGACTGGGATCTTTCTTTGGAAATTCCGCCCCGGGAAGGCGTGGAGGTGTATCTGGAAGCCGCGGCGGACAAACCGTTGCGCATCGCGGTGCGGGAAAAGGTCTATGGACTGCCCGCCTTTGAAGATTTTGTACCGCGCCCGGCGCACATTGCCCCGGAACCCAACCGCACCTTGATACGCCTGCCCCTGGGCAGCGACCACACCTATACCTTTACCACGCTGGATTTGGGAACACCGCTGGCGCAACCCTCCCTGAGTTAGCTTATACCAGCAAAGAGCCGCTATCGCGCCGCAGCAGCAGGTACAGGAAGAAGGGGCCGCCTAGTAAGGCCGTAATCACGCCCACCGGTATCTCGGCGGGGGCGAAGGCCAGGCGCGCGATAACATCGCAGGCGGTCAGGAACGTGCCGCCGAAAAGCAGTGTTGCCGGGAAGAGGCTGCGATGGTCCGAGCCAACCAGCAGGCGGCAAATGTGGGGCGCCATCATACCCACAAACCCGATGGGACCACAGACCGCCACAATGCCGCCCACCATGCAAGAGACGGCAAAAAATAAAACTTTTTTCGTGCGGGGCACATCCAGCCCGCGGCTCATGGCCAGGTCTTCCCCAATGGTCAATAGGTTCAGCTCGTTGGTGAGCATCAGGATCAGGACGGAACCGGTCACGACCAGGGGAAACAGATTCAACACGGCGTCATAACCCACCATGCCCAGGCCGCCCATGAGCCAGCGTACCAGGCGAAACGAATCATGGAGGCTGGCACTGTACTGCAGGGCCAGTATCATGCTGGAAAGAAAATAACTGAAGGCAACGCCCGCGAGCAACAGGGTCGTCGTGGCAAACCCGCCCCGCGCGCGGGTAAGCCCGTAAACCGCCACAATCACCAGTATGGCGCCGGCAAAGGCGGCCCAGGTTCCTCCGGGAATACCCAGGAAGGCGAAAGCAATCCCCAGGCGCATATATAAGGCGGCGCCGAACGCCGCCCCGCCGGATACGCCAAGAGTGAAAGGCGTTGCGAGGGGGTTCCGAAACAATGCCTGAAAGGCCATGCCACCCAGTGCCAGCCCGCTGCCCGCGAGGAATGCCGTCAATACCCGGGGCAGGCGAATATGCCAGAAAACCACGGCATCCATGGTTCCGCCCGCAGGTTCTATAACATGGGAAAAGGACAGGGGGGTAATCCCCACAAAAGGCGCGCCGAGGAGCACGACCAGCGCCAGAAAGCTTAGGGAAAGGAGTGTAGTTTTTGTCTTCATGAAGCATGCCCCCCGGGAACCACGAAGAGCGTTTCCGCCCCCGGCTCCTTCAGAAAGCGGAAGGGGGTATCGTAAATGCTTTCAAGCCGTCCCTTTTCCAGAAGGCCCTCGGGCGTGCCTGAAAAAGCAACCCTGCCGTTTTTCAAGGCAAGCACGCGGTCGTACCGCAACACGCCCTGGTTGAGATCGTGGGTAACCGCAATCAGGGTCATCCCGGTCTCCCTGCGCAGCGCCTCGGTGAGTTCCCCTATTTCCACCTGGTGGCGGTAATCGAGAAACGCCGTGGCCTCGTCGAAAAGCATCACCCGGGGCTGTTGCGCCAGGGCGGCGGCAATATAGACCTTCTGCCGTTCACCGCCGCTGAGCGTATGCAACATACGGTCCGACAGGGCCTCCACATGCGCCTGGGCCATTGCCTCCCTTGCTATTTGACGATCCGTTTCCGAAAAATGGGAAAAGGGCCGCAGGTAGGCATAGCGGGACAGCAGCACAAACGTTTCCACGGGAAAAGGCACGTTCCCCTCTCCGGCCTGGGGCACATACCCTGTCAGTCGCGCCAGATCGGAACGGTTGTACCAGAGCAGGTTCTTGCCGAAAAGTTGTATGCCGCCCCGGTCCGGCCGGGTCAAGCGAAGCAGGGTTTTCAACAGGGTGGATTTGCCGGCGCCGTTGGGACCGATAATGGCCAGGGAAGACCCGGTTTCCACGGAAAAAGACACCTCACACAGAATCTCTTTGCCCTGCAACACGACGGAAAGATGTTCGACGGCATAGGCGGGGAGGGTCATGACAGGCGTTGCTCCTCGCCGGGATGCAGGCAGCGCTCCAGGGCGTCCAGCGTTTCCGTGATACGTGGTCCCGGAATGGTAAATTGCGCGCCGCCCAGGTAGAACACCCGTGCCTGCCGCACCGCCGCCAGTCCCGGCAGTGCCCGCCAGGCGCTCACCGCCTCCGATGCGGCCCCGGCGCCGGTATCCGGCCCGAACTCGATGATGACCTCCGGATCCAGCCGCAATATTCCTTCGGCGGAAAGGGCGGGATATTCCGCCGCGCCGCCGGGGACGCAGTTCTCACCGCCCGCAAGCGTCAGGAGTTCGCTTAAGAAGGAGCCGGAACTCACGGCATAGACATCGTTCAGGGTGCCGGAATGTACGTCACGGCCCGTGGTCATCAGTACGCGCTGGCGGGGGCGGCCCTCGGTGTGGCGGGCAATGTCCGCCAGGTGCCTGTCCAGGTCCGCGGCCATCGTTTGCGCCTGCGTTTCGCAACCGCACAATGCGCCCAGCCGGATAAAACTGCCGCGGATATCCGCGACGGTATCCTGAGCAATCACTTCGTAATGCAATCCCAGCTGGTCCAGTTCCGGCCACAGTTCCCGGTGAAAAGGTGTCAGGAGAATCAGGTCCGGCCGCAGGGCCAGCAGTGCCTCGTAATTCGGATCAAGGAAACCACCCACCTGAAAACGGGACGCCGCCTCAGGCCGCGTGACCCATCCGGGCCAGCAAGCCGTCGCAGGCATCCTCGACCAGGTCGAGCACATGCTCGAAGTCGCCTGCGCGGCCGTAGTACGGGTC